>CAMUNJ010000028.1 GCA_947090235.1 uncultured Bacillota bacterium | reverse complement strand
ACAATAGCAATGTTAAAGCGGAAGGAAAAGATTTTAGCCCAAGTTTGGTGGAAAAGGTTGCAGGGAAAGTGACAGGTTTCCAAAATCAAGATATGTTTGTACTCGGAGATTATATTTATTTTACATCAATGAACACTCACCAAAATAGTTCTCTTGAAAATAACTTTTCTCTTGTAACTCTTTGGAGATGTAAACTCAATGGTGATGGACTTAAGGAACTTTACACTACTGAATATTTTACAAGTGGCAAATTTGCTCCTGTTGGCGATGAACAAAATGGTTATTATTGGATTTGTTATACAGGTGCTTATAAAGAGGAATCTAAATTTTCAGGTCAAGTTATTTCTATAAAGCTTGGCAACAGTGTTGGTAAGGCAAAAGTTATTGCGGACAAAGTTTTGAGTGCTGTTTTTGCAGATGTTAAGAAAGATGGTAATTTAGATAAGGTTTTGTATACAACTAATGAAGAAGTTAATACTCAAACTCAAACTTTAGTTTATGGGATTGATTATTCTGGCGAAAATAAGCAAAATTACAACAATAACGGAAAGACAATCAGTCTTGTAGATAAGGTTAGAGATGATGTTTTCTATACATCTAGTGAGAATTCACTTTGCACATATATTAGAAATGTTGAAGAAATTGAAAAAGATGAATTGTTTGATAATGGTCAAAAAATATTTGTTTACAACAATTCTATTTCAGGTCTTAAATTAATCAAAGATGGAGCGGATGAGGGGTATCTTTATGTAGGTGGCTCAAGCAAAAATCTTATGTATGTAAGAAAGGGGGCGTCAACTCCAACTGCTTTGCTCAAATCTAGTGATTATACAGATATTTTGTTTGTTGATGAAGAGTATGTTTATTATTCAAATTCAACAACAATTTCAAGAATTTCTGTTTTGCCAAATCATGAAAGCGGAAATGTGGAATCTCAAATGATTGTCACTATGACAGATTTGCAATCTGGTCAATATGGCTTTGATGGAAATTATTTATATTTCTTTGCAAAGCTTGAAGATGTAGAACTTGAAGGCGATGACGAAGAAAATAGTGAAGAAGATAAAGATGACAACTATTATATGTATCGTATTGCAAAGGGTGGCGGAGAATATCAATTGATAGGAAAAACTCTTGAAACTAGAAAACCTAAAAAAGTGGAAGAAAATTAATCTTCCTCTTTTTTATTTAATATATTTGATAAATTTGTAGTTTTGTGTTAAAATAAAACATGAAGGAGAAAAACTATGGATTTTTTTGCTGGTATCTTGGCTAAAGGAAAAAGGTGTCCAGATTGCGGGAAGCAATTAGTGCCAGAATCTTCAATAGGGTTTGATGGAATGAGTAGTGAACAAGCGTGGAATAGTGTCTATCAAAGTGTTTATTTAGTCAGAAGACCTCGACTTGTATGTATGAATCCTAAATGTAAAAGTTTTTATAGAAAAACTTATCATAAATTTGTAGTGAATTTGTTGGGCAATGTTGTTGATGAACATTTTCTGTCTGACGCAATGAGAAAAAATCGTAAAAAATAGTGTATAAAAGCAAAACCATATCACACACTACCTTATAGAGGTGTGAAATGTTAAAATTATTATTCATTTTTACTGCTATTGCAATGATGTTTACTTCTCAGGTCTGTTCTATGCCAGAAAAATTGAGTGAGGAAGTTATGTTTGGAGCGTATAATAATGGTCATGAAATAATAATGACAGAAGATGATTTACAAAATTTTGATGATATTTTTTCCGAGTTGTTAAAAGACTGTAGACCTATGCCTGCCTTTGGTGTAAGCATACATGATAAAACAATGGAGGCAATTCAAGAAGGGATTTGGATTAGATTTGTTTTTGACGAAACGTTATCTGTTAATGATCTTCCTTTTGATGAATTATTGATAAATTTAACCAAAGATATGTATGGCTTTAATGTAGTTCGTGGAAATGGCGGAGTATATGATGGCAGATGCTTTTATGTAGATGTTCCTCGCAATATGGATAAACTTTACGACTATATGTCATCTTTGCCAGTAGGAGAGGAAGAGTTTGAAATTCGTGAAGTTTTGCAAAATGCTGCTTTAGATTGCGAGAATTGTGAAAACTGTGAAAACTGTGAAGAGTGTGAACAGCAAAGTATTTTAAATTCTCAAGAATTGAAAATCAAAGAAGTTGGCATGGTTGAAGATGTTGCTCAAGCAGAAAGTTTGCCTTCTATAAATAAAGAAAATAAGGATAAGTCCAATACAGTTATAGATCAAACTTTAGACAATATTTGTAAAACTATAGTCGACTCTATTGAGTTCTAAAAGGTTGATATGATTACAAAAGAAAAAATTATAAATTATATTCGAGAAGAATATGGCTGTGAGCCAGAGTATTTATGGGAGAAATTTCCTGAGTATGCTATTTTTAGACAAAGAGAAAATCGTAAGTGGTTTGCAGTAGTTATTGCTATAAATCGAAATCAACTTGGCTTGCAAGATGAGGGGAAAGTTGATGTTTTAAATGTTAAAGGTGACCCCGCAATAAATGGCTCACTAAGAATGACGGAGGGAGTTTTTCCAGGTTATCACATGAATAAACAGCATTGGCTTAGCATACTGCTTGACGGAACAGTGTCTATTCAACTTGTTAAAGAACTTATTGAAATGTCGTTTTTAAATACAAAAAATAAAAATAAACAAAGTTACAGATAAAAATCGCTATAAACCTTTAGGATAAAAGGGTATAGCGATTTTATAATGCTAAATATTACATTCTGGTTTTTAAAAATAAAAAATGCTATATGTCATTAAAATAAGGGCATATAGCGATTTTTTGTAAAATTTTAAAAATTTGTTTAAATTATTTTGAATTATTTAGTCACTATGATATAATTTTGCTGTAATTTGAGGTTTTTATGGAAAAGGTAGTTATTATTACTGGTGCTAGTAGCGGGATAGGGCTTGCTACAGCAAAGCGATTTTTGCAAAAGGGTTATAAGGTTTTTGGAATTTCTAAAAGTGAATATAATGGTGATGGTTTTGTGAATTATAGTGCCGATGTTAATGATGCTAAACGCATGGAAGAAATCATCAACGAGATATTTAATAAAGAAGGCAGGATTGATGTATTTTGTAATAACGCAGGTTTTGGCATCAGTGGAGAACTTGTAAATACAGATGTGAAAGTTATTCAGTCTCTTTTATCCACCAACTTGACTGCATACGCTGTTAATATTTCGATAGTTGGTCGAATTATGAAAAAACAGGGGTTCGGCAAAATAATAAACACCTCATCGCTTGCAAGTATTTTTCCGTTGCCGTATCAAAGTTGCTATTCGGCGTCCAAAGCAGGCGTTGATGCTTTGGCTAGAACTGTGCGTGCAGAATTAAGACCATACAATGTTTTTGTTTCTTTGGTTGTCCCAGGAGATGTTAGTACGGGCTTTACAGATGCAAGGATTAAAGCAAAAAATGATGATAAGAAAATAGATAAATCAATAGAAAAGATTGAAAGATATGAGCGTAAAGGTATGAGTCCAGACCTTGTAGCCAAGAAGATTGTAAAGTTGGCTGGCAAAAAGAAACCAAAAGTTAGGGTTTGTGTTGGATCTTTAAAGTTATTGATTTTTCTACAAAAGATTTTGCCTATAAGAGTGCTTGATTATTTAATAAAAGTTTTATATTGTTAAAGGAGTGAAAAATGGGTGTTTTAGAATATATTAAAAGAGAGAATCCTGAAGGGAGAAAGGATTTATTTGATAAAACCGAAGGTGAACATATTTATGACAGGGCTAGAGAAGCGGGTATTTATCCATATTTTCACAAATTGACCACAGGTCAGGATACTGTCGTAGAAATGGAAGGTAGAGAAACTATAATGATTGGCTCAAATAATTATTTGGGGCTTACTTCTCATCCAGAAGTTATCAAGGCGGGCGTAGAAGCATTAGAAAAGTATGGAAGCGGATGCTCTGGCTCTAGATTTTTGAATGGAACTTTAGACATTCATGTCAAACTTGAGCAAGAACTTGCTGCATTTCTTCATAAAGAAGCGGTTATGACTTTTTCTACAGGTTTTCAAAGCAATCTTGGAATTATAAGTGCTATTGTTGGCAGAAATGATTATATCTTGTGTGATAAAGAAAATCATGCTTCTATATATGATGGCTGCAAACTTTCGTATGGTAAAATGCTTAGATATAATCATAGCGATATGCAAGACCTGGAAAGAAAGATGCAGTCTGTTCCTAAGGAAAGTGGAATTTTGATTGTTACTGATGGCGTTTTCTCTATGAGTGGAGAAATTTGTAAATTGCCAGAGATTGTTAAACTTGCAAATAAATACAATGCTCGTGTTATGGTTGATGATGCTCATGGACTTGGAGTTTTGGGTAAGCATGGTCGTGGCACTGCCGAATATTTTAATCTTGAAAATCAAGTTGATATAATCATGGGTACTTTTTCTAAATCACTTGCTTCGCTTGGTGGCTATATGGCTGCAAGTAAAAAAGTTATTGATTTTGTAAAACATTCATCAAGACCTTATATTTTTTCTGCAAGCATTACTCCCGCTTCTGTGGCTTGTGCTTTGCAAGCGTTAAAAATTTTAGAAAGAGAGCCAGAAAGAGTGCAGGCTTTGGCAGATATCTCCAACTATATGAGAGAAGGCTTAAAGAAATTAGGTGTAAAAATAATTGATAGTATAACTCCTATTATACCGATCTACACCTATGATGACACAAAAGCATTTATGGCTTGTAAAATGCTTTTAGAGCGTGGTGTTTATGTAAATCCTGTTATTACACCTGCCACACCTCCAGGAATGGCACTTCTTAGAACAAGTTATACAGCAACTCACACAAAAGAGCAGATGGATAAAGCCATGCAAGATATCAAGAAAGTGCTTGACGAACTTGGAGTAAATTGATTATAAGTCATCTGCATCCTGAATAGGAGTTTCTTCAACTAAACAATTGCCAGTATACGACCCGAGAGGGTCGTTTTTGCTTTTAAATTTGTTTTTACTGTTTTTTACTGATTTTTTCATAAATTTATTATTCCTTATAAGAAAAGATCTATTCTAATAAGTGTCAAAAAAAGTAAATTTTGCCATCATACGACAAAATTCTCACATTTGTAAGATTGGGAATAATTTTCTTACAGTTGTGAGAAAATATAGTCATGGAAAATAATAATATATTTGGCGAAAGGCTAAAAGAACTTAGAAAAGAGAATGGTTTAGGTCAGGTGAAACTTGCCGAAGAATTGAAGGTAAGCAAATCCATTATATCCTTATGGGAGAATGGATTGCGTGAGCCAGGGATTTATGCAATAAAGGCTATTTGTGATTTCTTCAAAGTTTCGGCAGATTATATGCTTGGTAGAAGCGATTACTAATTTCTTTTATCTAAAAAATAAGGATTTATTGTAAACTTAGTTTACAAGTTTTTTGGCATATTTAAAAAATATACTTGACAAAGTCCCCCCCCCGTATATAATAGAGATTGACAAAATAGTGGAGGGTGGGGATGGATAAAAGCAAACAAAAAAACAATAAAGAAGAAAAAGTTAGTGTAAAATATTTCTTAAAGTCGCTCACTTTTATAAAACCTTATAAAGTTTTTTTGTTTTTAATAACTATTGGCTGTATTTTTACATCTCTATTTTCAATATTTACGCCATTCTTTACTCAAGGCTTGATGAATGCATTTACTCAGCAAGACTTGATGGGTTTGTTAAAAAATGGTTTGTTTATTTGCTTGACTCTTATTGTATCAAACTTTTCAGCAATGCTCTTTTTTGGGAGTTTTTCACAAAAGTTTCAACGCAGTGTGACTCTACATATACAAAATAAACTTTTAAGAGCGACATTGAATTTGAAGACCAAAAATTTTGACATGTATGGCAGTGGAAAGTTGACGGGAGTTATAAATTCTACCCCAGGTAAACTTGCAGGTGTTTATGTGAGTATTATTGACTATACATGTGTGATTTTATCTCAGGTGGCAGTATTTGTTTATATTTTTATAGCAAATCCTTGGCTTGGAATATACTCTCTAGTTGAAGCCTTGATTATGTGTTTATTTTGGACTTATAGGACAAAAGTTAGGAGACAAAATATGGAGGAATCACAGAAAAAGGGTGATATCAGTCGAAGCAATGTGACAGAACTTGTAAAAGGCAGCAGAGATATAAAGAGTTATAATATTCAAGAAAATGTAATAGAAAAGATAGGTGGATCTTTAAAAGATGCTGCTACAACGGACTCTAAATTTGCTATAAAACAATATTATCTACAGAGGGCATCTGGGATTTGTTCTAATTTACTAAATTTTGGTTTTATAGTTTTATGTTTTCTTTTAATAAAGTTTGATATAACTACATTTGCTGCTGCATTTACGGTTTATATTTTTAGAGGAAAAGTCTCTTCAATGTTTAATTGTATTTCGTATGTGTATGAAAAAGTAAGCGACGGTGCAAGTTTTTCAAAGCGTATTTATGATGTTTTAGATGGATATTATGAAGGTGTTGAGGAGTTTCCAGAAAAAAGTGCTTTTGGTAAACTTCCTAGAAGAAAAGATATAGAAATAAAAGATTTAAGTTTTTCTTATAATGATAAAAACGAAGTTTTAAACAACTTTTCATTAAAAGTTTTGCAGGGACAAAAGATTGCGCTTGTTGGCGAAAGTGGAAGTGGCAAAAGCACTATTGTAAAGTTATTAAACAAATCATATGATGTTGAGAGAGGTAAGATTTTTATTGGTGGTGAAAATTATGACATTGCTGATTATAGCAAGGAAGACTTGCGTAACATGATAACGATTGTTCCGCAAGATCCATATATTTTTAATTTTACTGTTAGAGAAAACCTGCTTTTGATCAATCCAAAAGCGACACAAAGAGAACTTGACAAGGCATGTAAAAAAGCACAAATTTATGATTTTATCAAGTCACTTCCTGATGGTTACGAAACAAAACTTGGCGAGGGTGGAATAATGTTGTCAGGAGGTCAAAAACAGCGTTTAGCAATTGCGAGGTCTTTTTTGAAAGATAGCGATATCTTGATATTTGACGAAGCAACAAGTTCTTTGGATAACGAAAATCAAGCAAAAATAAAAGAGGTTATTGATAATATTAGTTCAAACAAAACAGTAATTATAGTTGCTCATAGATTATCTACTATTGTGGACACAGATGTTATTTACTTTATGAAAAAGGGGCAAATCATAGCAAGCGGATGTCATAAAGAATTGCTAGAAACTTGCGAAGAGTATAAAAATTTATATAAAAATGAATCTTAAAAACTAGAATTTATCTAATTCTAGTTTTTATATTGTAGAAATTGGTAATTTTTAATTTTAGTATTGACAAAAGCATAAATTAATGTTATCATAACCAAAAAAGGGAGGGTGGTATGGTAGCATCTGTTATTGCCATTATTCTTGGTGTGTTTGCCTTTGTTATGTTTTCTAAACCAGTGTTTTGGTCTTATACTGGAGAAGGCATGGTAGAAAATAACGAGGGATTTAAACAACTAAATTGCTATGATATTTTAAACTTTGAAAGTTTTGAAAATATTTATCATCTTTTAGGTAAAGTTTTGTTGCTTATCGCTATGGTTTTTGCAGGATTAATGATATTGCTAGCTTTAGTTGATCTTATTGGAAGAGCGGCAGGAAATAAAACCCCTAGAGTAGAAGTTAGATTGCTGGCATGTGGCTTTTTCTTCTTTATGTTGCTGTCTAGTGTTATGTTTGTTGTTTTCTGGCTTCAAAAGACTGGAGCAAACAATTTTATGAACTCTACTTTAGGTTATGGCTTCTTGGCTGCTATGGCGGCTGCATTACTTTCTATATTCTTTGCTCCTAGCAGAAGAAAGGGTGTAAAAAAAGAAAAACCTAAAAAAGAAAACAAAGTTCAAACATCAAATCAAGATAAAAAAATTGATAAAAAACCTGCAAAGTAGTGTAGGTTTTATTTTTTATAATGAATATTAAATTTTTTTGTTTGATTATCATATATTGTAAGCAAAATATTGTTTAAATCGTGTTTTTTCTTTATCTAAAAAAATATTTCCAAATAGAATTATTTGTAAACCAAAATGTTTTTGTTGAATTTTTACATTAAATTTAAAAAATTATGCATATTAAATGTATGAAATATAAAATTATCTTTTGTTTTATGGCTTTAATATTGCTTATTCTTCCGCTTACCTTAATGATAAACGAAGATATTGTTCATGCCGATGATGGCGAGGTGGGGCAAAATTTTGTGGTTTATGATGAAAATAACAATATTATCAGCGAAAGAAGTTTGATAGAAGAGGGTGATACATTTATCACCAAAGATTTTTATGAGTATGAAATTTACAAGGTAGAAGGAAATTGTGGTTATGCAAGAAAGATTGGAAGAATAAATATTCCTTCAATCAAAAGAGATGATTTAAGTTCGATTCCAGAGCAATATTCTAATGATGGCAGCAGAAAAAGCAAAAAGATTTGTTTATATATGACCCATAATGACGAAAGTTATCTTCCGTCAGATGGTTACGATAGTATTTATGGTGCTGGCGGGATTCACGATGTTGCTCAAAAACTTAAATCATCACTAGAAAAGAATGGTATCAATGTTGTATTAGATCAAACATTACATATCCCTCATAATTCTACTGCATATTCACGCTCAAGCGTGACGGCGAATAGATTGTATACAAAAGAAAATCCTGATGCAATGTTTGATATACATAGAGATGGTGTTGCAAAGAATTATTATTTAGCAAAACAGGGAGAAAAAGAATTTAGCAAAGTTAGAATAGTGGTTGGAAAATCAAATCCCAAATTCAATGAAAATTATAAATTTGCTCAAAACTTGTTTGCTATTGGAAATAGTATGTACCCTTGGCTTTTTCTTGATATCTATTGTGGCAAGGGTCACTATAATCAATCGCTACAATCTACAGATCTTTTGTTTGAGATGGGGACTCATATGATAGAAAAGGAAAGTGTTTTAAGTACAGTCCCTTACTTAGCCGAAGTTGTAAATACAACTCTTTATGCAAGCAAAGAGGAAGATAATGGAGATATAACCGTAGATAATAAAGCACCATCTACAAATAGTAGTCCTGTGGTTGATTCAAGTGAAAGTGAAAATAAATCTAATTCAGGATGGGTAGCTTGGGTAGTTGTACCAATTGTGTTAGTGACTGGTAGCGGCTTAGCAATTTTAATAATTAATTATAATAATAAGAAAAACTTAAAAAAATCTACAAAAAATCGTAA
>CAMUNJ010000027.1 GCA_947090235.1 uncultured Bacillota bacterium | reverse complement strand
AATCTTAGGTCTATCAACATCCTCATCTCGAACAATTAAAGATGCAGAAAAAGTACGATTATCTTTTTCATAAACAACAGCATCGGTACAAAGAATATTGTTCATAGCAAGTTCGTCTATTATATGATTTTCTCGTGTTGTATCAAATGAAATATTGGCCTGTGTCTCATTGGCTAAATTTTTTAATATTTGAGATACTCCATTCAACTGGTCTGAGATCAGTAGTTTAGAATTGTCTACATTTGCAACAAGAGAAGAATAATTTTTGTATTGAGTAGATAAAGTATTAACTTCGTTTATAAGAGCGTTAACTTTACCACAACGCGATGTTAAATAACTTGGAATATCCAATAAAGTAATCTTTCCTCTCTCCATTGCAATGGTAAATAACTCCTCTATCATTGCCTTTGTATCGCTAGCAAAAGTCCTATGACAATGTGCTCGCTCTGGACAATTTTTGCAAATGTCACCTTTAATTTCCTCATAAAGCATACTTTTAACTTCGTCTGGAGACATTCCTTTCTTTATGAGTTTTTTGAAAACTTCATCCATATCACAAAAGACTTCGCTTAAATTAGAAATATGTCTATAAAGTACTTCTCTAGATCTGTTAAGCAGATTTTTACTTGCAAGCCTATCACCATTAAAAGCAAGCAGAGTGGAAATTGAATTATAAAATTTAGACGGTAAGAATAAAAATATAACACTTCCCACAACAACTGAAGCAATATCTATCAAACCATAAGAATAATAAAGTTTGCAAACAAAGCCTAAAAATATGTCTACAAATATTACTGCCAAGAATGGTAGAATTCTCTGCTTAGTTTTAAAACACGAAATGGCCAGAGCCCATAAAACAAAAGGTGCAATAAATACGGGATTATTTGTCCCTAACATTGTTCCAAGCCCAAGCACTCCAGCAACTAAACACGAAACAGTGGATTTTGTTGTATAAGAAATTGTTAAAAGTAAAAATACAACAAAAGTTTTTAATATGCTGTATCCGTATATGTCAAAAGCAGCCAAGCCATCACTCAACACAACCAATATCAAGGCTCCACAAATGGTTTCTAGCGTTGTCAATTTATACGCAAAGCCTCGCACAAGTATAGGCTCAAAAATATGAATACAAGTGTACATAAACAAAACGCAAACTAAAGCCGCAACAACAATCACTGCTGGATGCACACCTCCTACAGCAGCAAATGCAATGCTTGCAACTTGTCCAAGTAGACAATAAATTCCAAGTTCCCATTTACGAATACGCTTTTTGCAAACAATATGAATATAAAAAGGCAGTGCTATCATTATACATGCAACAAGAGCAATAATTACGCTTTCAAAACTAAAATTGAATGCAATTGCCGACAAAAAGAAAGCAGGACAAACCAACCAAACTTTTTGTTCTGCCCAAATAAGAGCAAACATAAAACCAATGGCAAAAGGATATGCAAGACCATAAATTGATGCATTTTGCATAACAAATAAAACTAGAAAATAACCTACAAATAAAAAAAGATATAACCATTTTCCAAGTTTTTTCATAATAATCTCCTTAGAAAAAGTATATATCTTTATTTAAATTCCACCTTTATATAATCTTGTCATAATTTGTTAAAAATTGTAAAAGTTTATCAAAATTACTACTAAGAACTTAAACCAAAACCCAAATTTTTCAAATAATCTATAATTTCGTTAGATGTAAAGTTTCCTATTGCAATAGAATATAATTCATTTTGCATTGGCAAGTCATAATTCATATTTGGCACTATAGACCATTCTGAATAATCTCCTGCCAATATTGATTTTCGATTATTGATTGTTGTAAAACAACCATCAGTCATCCATGAAGTTGTGCTAGTATTACCACAGAAAAAGCCTATTTCTAAATTGCTATTACCAAAAAATGAACAATTTTCAAGTTTTGGCATTCCATTGGCATCTCCCAAAATTGCACCACATTTACCTTCATCTACTCCATAAAGCATTCCATAACCTGAACAATTTCTTATTGTACCAGAGCCACTACCTATTATAGAACCAACTCCTTTAACACTAGTTATCACACAATTTGAAATTGAATTTGATACAATAATATTTGACCTCAAAAGTCCTACAATACCTCCTACATTTTCAGTTTCACCTTCTAAATTGCCATAGTTAAAACAATTGCTCACTTGAGAGCCTGAATTTAATTCCCCAACTATTCCTCCTATATTTCTTTTGCCTTTAACACTTGCAGAATTAGAACAATTATTGATTATTGAATCATAAACAGCCGTACCACATATTCCACCAGCACAATCACCAGTTGCTATAACCATAGTAGATTTACTTGTACAATTTTCAATTTTTCCATAATTACTATACAAACAACCTGCTATTGAACCTACATGATTAAAACCTTGTACATACGAATTTATAATATTTAAATTTTTGACAACAGCATAATTCGATGAGTCAGTACCTCCTATGCAACCAAAAACTCCCTTACAGTCTCCCTCAGGAGACATTATTCTTATTCCAGAAATAAAATGTCCTAACCCATCATAAACACCTGAAAATCGAATTGATAAACTATATCCTATTGGGGTCCACTCTTCTTCTCCAATACAAATATCTGCAGTTTGCTTGAAATATGCAGAATTATCCACCCCAGAATTGATATTATTTGACATCAAACGCAATGCCCTCTCGCTATCAATAAGATATGGACTTTCTTCAGTTCCTTCACCTTTATATTTATATGGAAATAATTGTTTAAAAGTTGGATATCCATTATTGTAATTTGAGTTTATTCCCCAAATGTTTTCAAAATCCCAAGGATTCGAAGAGTGCCACTTTGTAGAATCATTATACCAAGATAAATTTTTAGCATCATTCACAAGTGTTGAAGATTTAGTTGTTCCTTTATTCGTGCCACTACCAGCAGTAGAAGATCCCTCACCAAAATCCAAAACGCAATCTCCTCCAAAATAAGAATTATAACATGGCTGTTTGGAATCATTTTTACCAATAATACCTCCAACATAATTCTTTGTAAATTCAATAGAGCCTAAGTTAAAACAATTATAGACCGAAACTCCTGAATATGTTCTACAACCTATTATTCCTCCTACGCTATCGGTTCCGCTAACTTTTCCTAAATTATAGCAATTGCTTATATCATAATTATCTAATTTCCCTGAATTACCACATATCCCACCTGTCGCATTACCACCATTGATTTCGCCTTTATTAAAGCTATTTGTAATCAAAGAATTTGAATCATTTCTTCCAACAAGTCCACCTGTCATATATGTACCAACAACATTTCCATTGTTATAACAAGAATCCAAAGTAGAATAATCTCCTAAAACTCCTACAAGTCCTCCTATTGCTTGCCCCTTTCCTTCAACTCCTGATAAATTATAACAGTTTTGTATTGTTGTATATTTGCACATACCAATTAAAGCACCTATTTGACCATTTCCACCTTTAATAAAAGACTCAATTATACCTACATTCTTAATTATTGCTTTACAACTTGATGTACCCTCCACCGAACCAAAAAGCCCCTGTTTGATTTTTGAGTCACTTTTAGCAAAAAGACCTGAAATTGTATAGTTATTGCCATCATAATTACCTAAGAAATATCGTCTGATATATGAATCTGAATCTCTTAAATAGAATACACCAATAGGTTGCCACCAATATTTAGACAAGTCTATATTGCCAGTTTGTTTAAAATAGCTAGTTGCATAATAATAATTTGAAGACCCCGAAGTTGTAAATATTCCCGTTCCACTATAAACTCTATAAGAAAGCCATGCAAGATCTAGGGCAGAAGAAATAAGGTATGGATCATCTGCTGTGCCTGAACCTTGCCATTGATTTTCTGTTTTACCTGCGTCTATTAAGGCTTTTATTTCATCACTCTCATCCCAATATTTTGTTGTATCTACTGGTTGAGTTAGTGCATTTGAGGTGTCTACTTCTGTATTATTTTTAACGAAGTTAAAAATCCCCCCCCCGCCAAGCCAGCAAATACTGTCGCTATGGACAAGAGAGGAATAAGGATTGATAACACTAAGAGTCTTTTCTTCATATTATTGTTTCCTTTTAACTTACAATATTTGATTGCGTATTTTTTTATATTTTTATTATATACCAATTATTTTCTTTTACCAAATGATTTTTTATAAAATATATCTTTAAAGTGGGAATATAAATTGATAAAGACTAAAATTTCTTATCTAACATTATCAATAATTTTTCTAATTTGCTTTAATGTTACCTGCAAGTCTATATTATCTATTACATAATCATATTGATGTTTATACTTTCTTTCCATCTCACCACGGCCTATTCGTATTCTTGCTCTTTCTTCACTTTCCCCACGCTTGATAAGCCTATCAAACAAAATTTCATCTGGGACTTCCAAAAAGATAGATATAATTTTCATTTTATCTTTCAAAACCTTCAACAAGTTTTCCGTTCCTTGCACTCCCACATCTTTCATATAAAGTGTGTCTGGATTGCAAAGCAATTCTTCAATAGATTTATTCAAAATTCCATAATGAAAACCATGAGTACTTTCGCTTTCAAAAAACTCACCCTGTTTTCTTTTTTCTTCAAACTCCTCTTCGGTTAAATGCAAATACTGATGATTACTTTCTGCTCTAGGAGGTCGAGTTGTCACAGATTTTAAAAATTGGCTATTTTCATATTCCTGCAAAAGTTGATTGATAATTGTCTGTTTTCCACTGCCAGAAACACCAGATAAAATTAAAAACATATTCACCTCATTTTTATTTATTATATCTACTCTTATATAATTTTGTCAACAAAACACAAACTTTATTTGCAACTTTAAAGACTTTTTGATATAATTAACTTAAATTTACAAACTAATATAAAAGAAGGTTGTATGGCAATTTTTTTAAACATTTTATTTTTAATTATAGGCATGGTATTGCTTATCAAAGGTGCAGATTTTTTTGTTAGCGGAGCAAGTGCAATTGCTAAACGCTTTAAGATTGCACCAATGTTTATTGGGTTGACAGTCGTTGCTTTAGGAACAAGCCTACCAGAACTTTCTGTTAGCATTGCTAGTGCAATAAAAGGCAGTGTAGATATGTCTGTTGGCAATATAGTGGGCTCGAATATGATGAACTTACTTCTCATATTAGGTATTATTGCATTGATTAAGCCTGTGCCAGTAAACAAATCTAGTAAAAAAATAGACTTTCCATTTTTAATTGGTGTGACAGTTTTACTTCTTCTTTTCTGTGCAGACATCATCTTAAACGGCGGACAAAGCAATTTAATTTCAAGAAGCGAATGTATAGTCTTTTTAATTGTACTTATAATTTACATAACTATTTTAATATTAAATGCAAAAAAAGAACATCAGCAAAAATTTAAAATTGATGAAAACATAGAAAAAATCCAATTACAAGAACCTGCTCAAGAAGAAACAGCTGACAATAAAAAGAAACCTAAAAAAGCCAAAAAAGATTTAAAAATTTGGCAGATAGTTTTATGTTTAACTTTTGGACTTGCTGGCGTAGTTTTTGGAGCAGAATGCGTGTCTTCTACTGCACAATTTTTGGCTTTAAAGATTGGAATGAGCGAGGCTTTAGTAGGCCTTACTATAGTTGCTATAGGCACTAGTTTGCCAGAACTTGCAACTAGTATTGCAGCCTCAATTAAAGGCGAAAATGACATGGCATTAGGCAATATTTTAGGCTCTAGCATTATCAATATCGCTTTAATTTTAGGAGTGGTTGGAAGTATAACCCAAATACCTGTTTCTACAACAATCCTTGTTGACATGTTGATTTTGACAATTTCAACTATAATCTTTTCAATTCTCTGCATGACTCAAAAAAATGTTAATAGAATTATAGGTGGAATTTTTGTATTTATGTATGTCGCGTATATGACTTTTGCAATTGTAAGAAACTATTGTTTTTAAATTTATAAAAATTTATAATAAAATTCATTAAAAAAGCACCTTTTAGGTGCTTTTTTGGGGATTGGCTTGGATTAATTTTGTTTTTGATAGAATAACACAAGGTTTTCATCTTCTTGAAGTGGGAAGATTGTTTCAGCATTTTGAGTTAGCAACATATCTTCCTTAACTTTTGCTTCTTTAGCAACATCCCAAGAATCTTGCCCTGCCTTTGCAAATATAACTTCAAGACCATAGTCTTTTTCTGGCAATTCTTCTACAGCGTCAACCTGAGTTATAACGCCTGCCACCTCATCATGGCAATAATTTACGCAAACTTTGACTTTTGCATCATAGAAAAGTTCTCTGCCCTTCTTTACAGCAACATCAACATCGCAAACAATAGCTTCAACAGAAATTTCTCCGCCTTCGTTTTCGACATTAAATTTATCTGTAATCACAAAAGGAACTTCTAATGCTACAGAATTTAGTGAACTATCTTCATCATTTAAATATATAACATTGCTTCTTGCTATACCTTCCAAAGTTATCTCACCATCTCTAATATAAGAGTTTGAAATAACTACACTATTTCCGCCAACAAACATAATTTTATCAACTCGTGGTCTGTCTTCGCCAAGAGTTAAACTACCATCTATTTTGCTTTCTACAACCACACTTTGACAAACTTTTGACATTTCAAAAGATTCTGTTGTGATGTTAAGTTGATTTTTTGTTGAATAAAGATCTTTTACAACAAGAGCATTTGCCTCTTCATAGGCAATAACATGAATTGCAACTGGAACTTCTAATGTTATCTTTGCACCTTTATCCTCTTGATCAAGCGTCACATTAACGCTATCGCGTTTTATCATAGCATGTGCTTCAACCATGCTTTCGCGAGTTGCACCTTCAAGTTCAACTTCTTCTTTGAAAGATTCATATAAATACCCAGACTCAAACTTGTCATTTTCTGTCAAATAAAGCACTCTAGAAACTACATCGCCTGAAACAGAAACAAAATTATTTCCACTTTCTATACTTTTTACAAGAACTTGGCTTTCTGACAAAATAATTCTCTTAACATTTTCTCTAACATTAAGTTCGCTTGTCACATTGATGGTCTCATTTGCCTCACCAATAACTCTAACAACATTGATAGTTTCGTCGCGAGAACAAATTTCATCGTCAACAGCTTTGACAGACTTAACTTCTAAATTATCAACTACTTCGCCACTTTCTTCTACTCTGGCAAGTGCCTTAATGTTGTCTGCACTAACGCTTTCAATAGTTATATCTTGCACTTTTAAAAAGATATTAGCCTTTTGCCCATTAGAAATATTTTCACTTGAAAATTTAGATGAGAAAGGACAGGTAGAATTTACTTTGCCAATTTCTCCCTCATTATTCAAATAAACAATACAAGCGTCGATATAGCCAGTGTAGTTTATAGTGCCTTGCAAAACTTCGCTGCCACTTAAACATGCTTCGCCACTAACCGACAAAACTTTTGTAATCTCATCGCTAACAGAGATATTACACTCAATGTTAACTTCCCCCTTTTGTAAAACAAACTTTTTAGCCACATTAAAATTATTTGCTTCAAATGCCATAACAATCCCCCTAAAATTTGGTTATCGCTATATATTACTCGGGCAAAACCCTAAGTATGACAAAAAAATGTATAAATTTTTAAAAGTAAGGAAAAAATTTTAAAAAATAGAGAGGTGATTATGCGAAAAATTAATTTAGGCCTAGAAGATGTGAAATTAAAGATAAAAGCACTAAAAGGTGAAGAAGTAGCAATGAATATAAATAGAGGAAGAAAAAAGATAGACACGATAACATGTGTTATAAAAGATGTCTATCCAAGTGTGTTTACTGTGATATCAACCGACACCACCGCCCTACAAACTTTTTCCTACTTTGATGTGCTTTGCGGCAATGTTGTGATTTTAGGCGAGTAAAAAAAGTGCTTATAGCACTTTTTTCAATCTACCAAACCTAATAAATAATTAGCGTCTGCATTCAATATTTGACAAACTCGCCCCAACTCTGTTGTGCTAGGATCTCTGTCGCCAGTTTCCCACATTGCAATTGTAGCCTGAGAAAAACCCAATACTTTTGCCAACTCTCTTTGGGACATATTATTATCATGCCTTACTTCTTTTAACCTTTCAGGAAATTTGTTCTTTTTAAAAACCATAACTTATTCTATTATGAAAAGTAATGTTTTAATCATATGATTATATATAGTAATCAAAATTCGCTTAAGCCTATTATATAGTCTGCTGTACAATTAAAATAATCACATAAAACAATTATTGCCTCTATAGATGGATTCCTACGACCTGACTCCCAGTGTGCAATTGTACTTTGACAAAATGTTAATGCTTTAGATAATTCCTTTTGAGATAATCCAAATTCTTCTCTTAATTCCCTTAATCTTTCTGGGAATTTATTTTTTTTATTTTTCATAAAAATATTTTATAACTATTTGTAATTAAATGCTTGACAAATTACTATATGTAATCGTATAATTATATTATGAAAAATATAAATTCTCAACCTATATTAGATTATATGAAAAATCACAACCTCTCCATAAAACAACTATCGGAAAAAAGTGGTGTTAGCCTTTATATATTAAATAAACTTCTTTATGGAGATAATGATAAGATTTCGACCTCTATAGTGGTAAAATTATGCGATTTTTTACAAATTCCTTGCGATTCTTTGTTGATTAGAAAAAAATATGACATCAATAAATCTTTATTTCGTTTAAAAATTATTAAAATAAAGAATTATAATAATCTTCCTACAAAAAAATTTTGTGAATTACTAAATTTGTCAATGAGAGATTACATGGATATAATAGAACTTAAAATAGACCAAAAACAAATGAAGGAATTAAATAACAAAATTAAAAATTCTAATTTAAAAATTTAATATTCTTTTCTTCCTAACATATAATCTAACGAAACTTCAAAAAAATCAGCAAGTTTAACAAAGTTTTCTAAAGTTGGAAGTGCAATACCTAATTCATACGCTTGATATGATTGATATGTAATTCCAATTGCTTCTGCTACCTGCCCTTGCGTTAATTTCCTTGCGTTTCTTAAATCTTTAACTATTTTTGAAAACTGATATATATCTTTAAATGATCTTTCCATAATTAAATTATAAATTTAAAAAAATTAAAAAAACTTTTTTACAATTTATAACTGTATTTAGTATTTGCTTCTACCAATTAAATATTCTAATGATACTTCATATAAATCTGCAATAATAATATAATGTGGTAATTTAGGAATAGTAATCCCTTGTTCATATGTCTGATAAGATTGGTATGCTATACCCAACTTGTCTGCAACAAACTTTTGTGTATACCCATGAGATATACGCAAACTTTTTAATATTTCAGCCATTTCATAAATTATTTTCATCATATACTTGACATTATACAGTTTTTGATTGTAT
>CAMUNJ010000026.1 GCA_947090235.1 uncultured Bacillota bacterium | reverse complement strand
TTGCCACCTAAAATTATAAGACAATCATAATTGTTTGCAACTTTTAAAGCCTTATTAAAATTTTTATCCTCTTTAAATTCGGGACATCTTGAGGATTTTATAACCGCACCAGCCTGATCCTTATATTTATCTGGCTCAAAAGAAGCAAGAGGCTTTATATTGCCATCAATAAGACCTCGATAGCCTCCTTCTACTGCATCTATATTTTTTACTTTCTTATTAATCTGGGCGAGAAACATATTTATTCCTGGTGCATCTCCACCACTAACTAAAACTAATAATTTCATTTCATTTGCTCCTTAATGTTGCTTTTCTTTAAAAGAAAAGCAACCAAAAGAAAATTAATGCTTTTTTCGCTTTGCAAAAGTTATGTCAATAATTTATTTTGTCAACTACTAAAAACTTATGTCAAGTCAAACTTCTGTTTTCACTAACATTTCAGCAGCCTCTACAGTTTGAGTAAGAAGTGAAGCAATTGTCATAGGCCCAACGCCGCCTGGAACAGGTGTATATGCAAAACTTTTACTGCTACAATTTTGCAAATCTATATCTCCTACATTTCCTTCGTTATAGCCTGCATCAACTAAAATTACATTCTCTTTTATCATATCGCTCGTAATAAAGTTTGCTTTCCCAACCGCACCAACAACAATGTCACCTGTTTTTACTATCTCTTTTAAGTTTTGCGTTTTGCTATGACAAATTGTGACAGTGCAATCTTCATTCAACAATAATTGAGCCAAAGGCTTTCCTAGAATTGCACTTCTTCCAACTATAACAGCATGCTTGCCAGAAAGTGGAATTTGATATTCTTTCAATAAAGTTATTATGCCCGAAGGCGTAGCACATTTATAGGCTGGTTTGCCCATGGCAACACTACCAAAAGATAAAGAATTTACTCCATCAACATCTTTTTCAATTGCAATAGCATCAAAACAAACACGCTCATCAATTTGTTTAGGAACTGGATGCTGCAAAAGTATTCCGCAAACACTTTTATCAATATTTAAAAGATTTATTTTATCTACAAGTTCTTGCGTTGAAGTTTTTTCTTCCATTTTTACAATTTCACTTTCAAGTCCTATCCTCTCACAAGCCCGTTTTTTCATGTTGACATAGACAACCGAAGGAGGAAAATCTCCAACAAGAATAGTTGCAAGTTTTGGAGCAAAACCCAACTTGTTTTTTAAAATTTCAACTCTACCCTTCAAATCTTCCTCAATCTTTTTTGATAAACTTTTACCATCTAAAATTATAGGCATCTTCATTTCTCCTTCTCTTTATAATCTGGCGACCTTGGTCGTCTATTTTATAATAACATTCTTTTCACCAAGAAGGCCAAACAATTCATTTTCAAGGTAATTGTTGAGCGTCACCTTTGCAGAAAAGGCAAAGGCTTGACCTGTAGAATTACATTTTATGATAACCTGACTTTTCCCTGGATAAGAGGCAATAATGTTTTTAACTCTATCATATATATCTATATCTTTAGTGTCAAAACGAAGATATAACTTTTTTTCATTGCTTGAAGATTCTTCTCCCACCTTTTCCCAAGGGATAATATGCTCGGCAATAACACAAGGAGACTTGCCTGGACGAACTGAAATTTTTCCTCGAACTGTGATCAATCCATCTTCTACAGCAACATCTTTAAATTTGCTATAAAGTTTTGCAAACAACATAACATCAAAAGATCCATAGATATCTTCCACTGTTAAAAATGCCATGTTTCCAGATTTAGTCATGATCTTCTTTATAGCAGTAATAACTCCGCCACCTGTTACAGGTTGACCATCTTTTACTTGTTCACCCTCTTCAATTTCTGCAATATTTGATTCTTCTTCGCTAAATTCACCTTCGCCATCAAATTCCATATCATTATCTTCCTCTGGAAGCATATCTGATGTAAAATTGAAAGAATCATATTTATCTAAATATTCATCTAGCGGATGACCTGATAGATAAATGCCCACATATTCTTTTTCATATTTTAATAGACTTTCTTTATTAAACTCTTTTATATTTGGATATTCAACGGCATTAACAGTTTGCGAAGCCTCTTCAAAGGTGTCAAAGATAGAAAATTGTCCTGTTGCTCTACTTTTTTTATCACTATTAGCCCTGTCTAATACCTGTTCATACACAGCCATCAAACGACTTCTTGCTATTCCAAAACAATCAAACGCTCCTGCTAAAATAAGACTTTCGCAAGTGCGTTTGTTTAAAGCCTGTTGATTTACACGATTTGCAAAATCTTCAAAACTTTTAAACTCACCATTAGCCTTACGCTCGTCGACAATCATGTCCATAACACCTGTTCCAACATGCTTGAGAGCACCAAGACCAAATCGAATATTTCCATTCTCAACTTTGAAATAAGTGAAAGATTTGTTTATATCGGGCACTAATACTTCAAACCCTTCTTTTCGTGCATAATTAGTATATCTCTTTACCAAATCGGCATTTGATATACGATTATTTAATACAGCGGTTAGATATTCTACCTCATAATGTGCTTTTAAATAGCCTGTTTGATATGCGACATAAGCATAAGCGGCGGCATGAGATTTATTGAATGCATAACCAGCAAACTTAGCCATTTGGTCAAACACCTTCTTGGAAACTTCTCTGCTATGCCCAAGTTTGATGGCACCTGGGATAGGTTTAAGTTCTCCCTTAGGATCTTCCCAACCATCTATAAATCGCTTTTCTTGAGGAGGCAAAAGTTCTGGTTTTTTCTTACCCATAATACGACGCACGTTGTCGGCTCCGCCAAGTGAAAATCCTCCCATAACCTGAAAGATTTTCATAACTTGCTCTTGATAAACTATACAACCATATGTTGTATTTAAAATAGGCTCGAGACATGGGTCTTCATAACTTATTGAAGAAGGATCTTTTTTACCTTTTACAAATTTTGGAATAAAATCCATAGGACCTGGACGATACAATGATATCCCGGCGATAATATCGTCAAGACATGTAGGTTGCAGGTCCTTCATAAACTTCTTCATTCCTCCACTTTCCAATTGGAAAACAGCGTCAGTGTTGCCAGAACTTATAAGTTCAAAAACGGCTGGGTCATCATATTCCATTTTAGAAAAATCTATATCTACACCATGATCTTCTTTAACATACTGTATAGCCTTGTGAATATCAGTAAGTGTTCTAAGCCCAAGAAAGTCCATTTTTAAAAGTCCAAGATGTTCAAGTTCTGTCATATCAAATTGAGTAACTACATCTTCACCCGATGTTGCCATTGGTACATAGTCAAAAACAGGATCAGGAGCAATCAAAACACCGGCCGCATGCATAGAAACATTTCTTGGCACACCTTCTAGTTTAATAGCCATATCGACAATCTTTTTGACCATTTCATCTTCGTCATACATTTTACGAAGTTCTGGAATAATATATTGTGCATCTTCTTTCTTGCCTGTTGTTCCAAAATAATATTTCAATACTGGCGGCTTTTTTACAGGTTTACCAGGAATTT
This sequence comes from uncultured Bacillota bacterium, assembly GCA_947090235.1. GTDB lineage: Bacteria > Bacillota > Clostridia > Christensenellales > UBA1242 > Caccovivens. Next base: position 6,286 of record CAMUNJ010000026.1, on the reverse strand, counting down.
CCTTTGTAATCTTATCTACTTCGCTATATGGGAAACGCAAAACTCTGGCTACATCCTTAATAGCATTTTTTGCCTGCATATTTCCAAATGTAACAATGTTAGAAACATGGTCAAAACCATATCGGCGTTTTGCATATTCAATAACTTCCCCTCTTCGATCCATACAAAAGTCAACATCAAAGTCGGGCATGGAAACACGCTCTGGATTGATAAAACGGTCAAAATATAGTTCATATCTCATAGGGTCAACTTGAGTTATCCCTGAACAATATGCAACCAAACTTCCCGCTCCTGACCCACGACCTGGGCCAACAGGGATGTCATTTTCACGAGAAAAATTGATATAATCCCAAACAATAAGGAAGTATTCTACAAATCCAAGACGATTGATAGTATCAAGTTCCATATTCATACGCTCTTCAAGTTCGGGAGTAATCTCTTTATAATTTCGCTTTAAGCCTTCCCAAGAAATCCGCGACAAAAACTCAAAAGCAGTTTCGCCAGTATCTGGAAGATATAAAGGGATAAAGTTTTCCTTTGCTCCAAGTTTACATTCATCTGGAACATTAGGATTTCCTCCTTCTGCTGCTTCTCTAAGTGATTTTGTCCTTATTGTCACATGACATTTGTTTGCAATTTCAATAGTGTTATCTAGTGCCTCTTCAAAGCCAGGAAGTGCTTCTTGCATTTCCTCGTAAGTTTTTAAATAAAATTCATTTGTAGGGAACTTCATTCTATCGGGATCATCAAAAGTTTTGCCCATTTGTACGCACATCAAAACATCTTGAAGTTCTGCATCTTCCTTATTCAAATAATGTGCATCATTTGTAGCAACCAGTTTTATCCCTAAACGCTTGCTCATCTCAACCAATTTTAAAAGTACTTCTCTCTCTTCTGGAATTTGATGATTTTGAATTTCAAGATAAAAATCCTCTCCAAAGACCTCTTTATGCCACAAAGCCAATTTATCTGCCTCATCAAACTCTCGTCTTAAAATCGCCTGAGGAATATGTCCTGCCAAGCACGCTGAAAGGCAGATCAGTCCTTCACTATGTTTCTTTAAAAGATCGTAATCTATTCTTGGTTTATAATACTTGCCTTCTAGATAAGAATACGATGTCAACTTTAAAAGGTTTTGATAGCCTGTATTATTTTTCGCCAGCAAAATTAGGTGACCTGTATCAGATGCATTAGAACGAGAATGCATATCATGAGTAATATAAAATTCACAGCCAATAACTGGGTTTATGCCTTTCTTGATACATTCTTCATAAAAACGCATAACACCATACATATTGCCATGATCTGTTATAGCAACACTTTTCCAGCCTCGATCTTTAACAATGTCTACAAGTTTACCAATTCTTGCAAGCCCATCCAAAAGCGAAAACTCAGTGTGTACATGCAAGTGAACAAAATCCTTCATTATTTCTCCTTACTTTGTATTATCTTCTTTTCTTTCAAAGAAAAGAAGCAAAAGAAAACTATTTTTAACTCTTCATAAACAATCTTCAAACATTAATTCTGATTTTTAAATCTTTCGCAATTTTTATCTATCTTCAATCATTAATATAAAATCTTTTAACTTCATCATATTTGAGGTTTATAAAATATATTTTTCCTGCTATTGTAGGAATCATTTGTATAACATCATGCAAGTCAAATTCAATATATCCATCATTTAGTTGTTTACATTTTGCCAAGCGAACAAAGAATAATGATTTTATTTTATAGCCTGTTACTTGTGCTCCGCTACCTCTGCCTTTTCGCAAATCAAGTTTATCCTTACTTATTACTACTCTTTCATTCTTTATTTCTGCACCCAACTCGTTCAAAAACTCTATTAATTTGTTGGGTGTATAAACTGCCTTACTAGGATTTCTACCTGTTGTTCTTATCTCGCCTTCAATTTTGCCCCATAAGTTTATCTGTTTTGCAGGCATCATAACCAAATAACCTGCCTTGTCCTCGGTGCAAACAACATCCGCTAATCTTTTTTTGTCATTATTAGTAACAGCAGCACTTATACTTTCCAAAGAAAAGTCATGTATATTTCTACCTAAAAAATCCCAAATAACTAAATTCTTTTGTTCTTCAAGCATCAACTTGAATTGGCTATTTTTTTGCAAATAATCATCAGTTATTGTTATTTTTCCATCTTCACCAAATTTAGGTAAATCAACTTCGCTTGTCTTTGCTTTTGGCTCTTTAAATTCTATCTTGCAGACTTTCAAATCTTTTGTAGAAATAAGCACGCAATCTGTTCCATTACATCCTCCTGCCTGAATCAACATTAAAGATAAATCATGGTTTGTATAAATGTATCTAGGATGAATTGCTTTTTGAGCCAATAATTGTTTTATCTCACAAGAAAAATTATATGGATTATCAAAATTGTTAATAAACATATTTAATCCAAACATATTTGCAAGTGTTTGAGCATAAACACATTCGCTAAATACTGCCGATTGAATATTGTTTCCACTGGCATAACTTTTAATAATTTGATGAGCCAATGCTGGACATTTAGTTTTTATAAAATCTAAATTTATATTATTTCTTTTAATAACTTCTTTCCATAATTTTGTTCTTGCTTTTTTATCATAAATAACTTTGGTTGCTTCAATACTATAAAATTTTTCTATTATATCTCTTTGTAAATCTGTCATTTCAATAATGCTATCACTTCCAAAGGCAATATTTTCATGGATAATGTCAAAAACGCTTGCATCTTTTTCTAAATTTAAAATATTAAGAAATCTTTGATTTAATTTATCTCTATATTCTTTTGGGAATTTTATATTTTCCTGAATTCCATTATTTTCTTTTGTAACAATATATTTTGAAGAATTTGATATCATCTCTTTCGCCATATTGTCAAAGAATATCTTATCCTCCTCAGTCAAAAGATTAAAGAATACTGGCACATTAAACAAAAGATTTGTAGGATAAGTTATTCCTCCATCAAAAAGTCTCCAGTGCCAATATACAAACGAGGAATTTATCAAACAATAAATATAATTAAAAACATCTCTATCTTCAACAGAAAAAGTTATTTGTCCCTGTCTATTGAGCATATTTACAGAAGCGGTTGTATAATATCTACAAGTATTTGGCATAGAGATGTTAAATGTCCCCTTTTTAGATATATAATCTCCCAATTTTTTATCACTTTTAGATATCCAATTATCATAAATATCTCTAAGCCTTTTATCACATTTACAATATTTTGTATTTCTATCATCAACTAATTGTGACTTAAGATCTAAAAGCCCATTCAAAACCTTTATATCTAAAATCTTATCTCTTTCTTCGTTTTTAAATCTTATAAGAGGTGTAAGCATAAAACCTTTGTTTTCTGTTTCTCTTTTAACAACTGTAATAGCCGCTCTAACTGAATTTGCAGTATTAGAATTAAACACCCCTATCTTTCTTCCACAAAATATATTGCCTGGGACATTATCAAAAGAATATATCATGCCCGAATAATTGTTCATCAATTTTCTTAATGGATAAAATTTTTCACCACCAATAAAACTATATGGAGTAATCAAAACAGAAGACGAACTTTGTTTGATTATTTTTTCCATAAACATAGCATACAATTCCTTAGTATTCTCTCCAACTTGTGATTTTTGCCAAGTTTCAGGTATATTTGTTATTTTTGAATATGGAGGATTTGCTATAACTTTACAGTCATTTGGCAAAGCAATATTTTTATCTAAAAAATCACCTTCAATCAAATTTATACAATCTTCTAAATCATTCCCATATTTTTTTAGAATAATAGACTTGCAAATTTTTAAAGCAATATAATCATTTTCATAAAGATATAAACAACCACTTGATATCAACTTTCTTGCCTTACTTTTTCCAATTAATCTCAAATATTCTAAAATAAGGTTACCTGTTCCACAACCCACATCACATATATTCGTGCCTTTCAAATCGACAAACATTAAAGCAAGAAGTCTTGAAACATCCATTGGAGTATAATATTGACCTAATTCCTTTTTACTGGTTTTGTTATTTATCTCAAGTCCAATTTCATATAATTCGGAAAAGTTATCTACATCTAAAAACTTATTTTTGTTTTTGCTATTAAGTGTGTAATCAAGAATGTTATCCCATGTTTGTTGCAAACCTAATGTTTTGCAATCTTGTTTATAAAGATCCAAATTATAATGTTTAAATTTATCATGACACAAAAAACTAGAAGCCTTTGCTTCTTCATTTTTTTTACCTTTTATTACTTTGTTATCATGATTATTTGGCATCTTTTCTTTAGTCTTCCTTTTTCAAATCTTCCGCAATTTTTATCAATCTTCTAAAACGATGATTTAATCCACTCTTTGTCAATTCGATTGTAGAAAGTTTGAGTAATTCTTCCATACTTTCTTGCTGATTGGCAAGACGCAATACTGCCACCTCTTGCAAATCTTCTGGCAAGTTATCTAAACCTATCCTTTGATTGATGTATTCTATTGCCTGAATTTGTTTTAAACTTGCCTCAACAGTCTTATTTATATTTGCATTTATACAATTCACTTGACGATTAACAATATTTCGTAAACCTCGTGTTGCCATTTCGTTTGAAAGTGCAAGTACACTTTGCATAGCACCCACCAACGCAAGTAAATCTTTTATGCTTTCGCTATCTTTTAAATATAAAATGTGTAAATTCTTTCGCGTTCCAAGTTTGGCTGGTATTGTAAACTCACCTAATATTTCTTGTAATCCCTCTAAAAATTCCCTTTTATGTGATGCAAACTCAAGATGATAACCGCTTGTTGTTCCACGATCACCAAGTTCGCTTAATCTTATGCTAGATGTTGAGCAAGATAAAAATGCACCTTTAACAAAACTTTTTTGAGTTTCTTCATCATAAACAACATTACTGTCAACACCTTCTTCCAAAACATAACTACCATCATTGCTTTCAAGAAGACCACAATCTTGTAAAACTCGTTGCGAAATTGATATTGGGAATTTGATTCGATAATATGTCGTCTTGTTGATAATATAGTCATCGCTAATTTCTAGTTCAAGTGCTTCTCCATACAATCGTTTTATAATCGAATTTACATAATCAAAAATTTCTTTTATATCTGTGACTAAGTCAACCCTAACCCCTTGGCTGTTTTTAGTCAATTGTCCGCATCCATGAAATAATCCAGATAAAAATGCTTGGGCACTGCCTGCGTCCAATATTTCATCATTTATAAGTTCAAGTTTTGATTCTCTAGCAAAACTCAATTTATCTCAAACCTTCCTTTGTTTTTAAATTTTGGTATTTTATCAATATTTACTACTTGCGATAATGGAATTCCTAATTTAAAGATCAAATTTATTCCATTATTGCACTCTCCCACTCTATCAGGGCTATGAGCATCACTATTTACAATAAATTTCACACCTTCTTCTGCCATTGTTATAATGTCTCGCTCACTCATATTGATACGCTTTCCATTTAACTCCACAAAAGTACCCTTTTGCTTTGCAAGCCTTGCAACTGCAAGAGTGTCAACTGGATAGTTATAATTCAAATGAGTGATAACATCAATTGGATATTTATCTAATGCTTTCAAATAGGCGGTAGTATTTCTAGATAACCTTTCTTTGCTTGGGACAAATGCTCCACCAAAAATATTAGGATAAAATAACTGAAATTTATCTTTAAAACTTGCAGGCTTGCCCATTGCATGAAAGCCCATAAGTAAAACATCTAAAAATTCGTAATCTTCATCGCGAATATCTATATCTCCATTCATTGAAGTTAAATTTGCTTCTACCCCAAGCAAAATATCAACCCCTGTCACTTCCTTAGCATTCAAAATATCTTCTTTAATCATAGGAATATCTTTTCTTTTTACGCCAAAAAGCTTATGTTCAAAACCATGATCAGTTATTGCTATCTGCTTTAATCCTTTGTTAAAAGCCACACTGGCATTTTCAAGAATACTGCCTTTGCCATGACCTTTTGCCGAATATTTAGTGTGAGTGTGATAATCACCAAATAAAACCATAAAAAACTCCTCAACTTAGTATATATCACAACAAAAAAAATTGCAAATAGATTTTAAATTTATTATTTGCAATTTTGTAAAAAGAACCATGTCAACATTAAGCAAATGTTGAAAATAAAAAAACTTTAAATATTTATAATTTTTCTATAAAACCATTGCCAAATAAATAAAAATGTGATATAATAACAACGCTTAAATAAAATTATGCGTCGCTAGCTCAGCTGGATAGAGCGTTCGTCTACGGAACGAAAGGTCAGGGG
>CAMUNJ010000025.1 GCA_947090235.1 uncultured Bacillota bacterium | reverse complement strand
TGTTTTATTATGTGCTATAACAAGTGTAGGTTTTTTATTATTTTTTATTATATTTGCCATAGTAAAAGTTTTTCCACTGCCAGTCACACCCAAAAGCACCTGCTCCTTTAATCCATCTTGCAGTCCTTCTGTTAGTTTTTCTATCGCCTCTGGTTGGTCACCAGCCGGCTTGTATTTAGATTGCAAATCAAACTCTGCCACAAATCACCTCTTACCTTCTTTTCTTTTAAAGAAAAGAAGCAAAAGAAAATTTTAAAATTTTTCTTTTGCAAGCAAATGCTTGCAAAAAACAAAATAAAATCCCTTTCGACTTTTACTTAATAAAAACATTATATCAAATTCACTAATATAAATCAACATTATCACTTAAATATTGCTTTCAAAATCAAACCAAAAACAAAGGAAACAGTAGCCAAAAACATACTGCGTAAAACTAATAACCCCAAAGTTTTTCTCTGGCGTTTGGCATCTTCTAAAAAAGTCTGACCTTTTTTCTTTAATGTGACGCAGTAATAATAGCCATTTTTTGAATCACTTACCACAAAATCAATATAATTTTCTAAACTAAGAGATGTCATAATTTCATCAATTTCCGCCACCGATAAAACCGCTTTTTTACTTGAGTTTAAAGCAATTTCATGCGGAGAAACAAGGTGTGTCTTTTTACCAGTGCACACCTTGCAAAGATAACTCATAACTATCTTTTCATTACGATTTGTCATCTCACTCCAATTATTCTTGTGTATTATTGCCTTTTGAAAAGATTTTATGCGTTATCTAATCTTATCTTAAAAAACAAAAAACACCTTGATAGGTGTTTTTTTATTAACAATGTCCGTGGCAATCTTCGCAATCGCAGCCATGTTCGCAAGCAACTTCTTCCATATATTTATGAAGAGGTTGTGATTTGTAGAAGTTTTCTGGCATCCAATCAGTTGTTGTAAACCCAGCAGGTGCACACATAACTTCTGGAATACGATTGATTACTGTTGCACAAGTAAGTTCAACTGTGCTTGGGCGTTCAATAACAACTCTTGTGTTTGGCTCGCCTTCGATAGTCCAATCATTGCAATCAAAATCATTTTTATCATAAACCTTTCCAATACATTCGGCTTCGATAACAATGCCCTCTTTAGTTTCTGTTGTTACAACAGCACTCATTCCTGTACATTGACCTTTTGAAATAGTCATGCCAAGGGTTGAACTCTTGATATTTTTATTTGCAATTTGAGGAACACATTTTTGAGTTTGTTTTGTTACATGAAGACCTAACTTTTCACAAAGCCAACCATTAACATTCCACATATAACTTGGAGCAAATTTTCCAGCATTGATAAGCTTTTTTCTTTCTTCATCAGAAATATTATCGGCAGATGCTACCTCTTTTTCAAATTCTTCTACAGTTAAACCTGCACCATGAACTTGAGCAAGAGAAATACCATAATCCTCAACATTATAACTGCTCTTTCCTCTGATTTTGGTTATCTTATGAGTTGCACCTGCAAGCACACTGATAAGATTACCCCAGAAAACATCTTGATATCCGCTTCCGCAAATAGTACAGCCAGTTTCTTGACAAAGTTTATCCAATTTTTTGAATAACTTTGGATTGCTGTTTTGAGGGAAAAATGCCTCTTCACATGTAGAAATTGCATTAACACCATTTTTAGCACAAATTTCATAAGCTGGATAATTTTCAGCAAACACGCTTGTAGTTGTAATAATAGCAACATCTACATCATTATTTTGAAGAAATTGCTCAAATTCTTTTGCGTCTTGGATTTTTACTCCATAATTTTTATCGCTTCCAATAACCTCAGCAATGTCTTTGCCGATGATTGCAGGATTGATATCAAATGCACCTACAATCTTTACGCCTTTTTCGATTGCGTAACGCATTGTATAAGCACTCATCTTTCCGCAACCATATTGAACCATTTTTATTTTTTCCATTTATAAACCTCCAATAACATTATACTATTATTGGCAGAAAAAACAAAATATTTTCACACTATTTATTAATTTAAAGCAAATTCAACTTTGAGTTTTGCAGTTATAGTAATCTTTCCTACAAGATCATTTTCTACCATGGCTTCAGAATAATCTTTATATAAATTTCCGCAGCAGTAAACATATTCTTCATTGATAGAAAGTACAGGCAATTCTTCTCCACCAACAAGATTTTTTGCTTTTACTTTTGCGTTTTCTAAAGCAGAACTCATAGTTTGACTATAAATCTCATCATAATTAGAAATTTCATAATTTATATTACGAACAGAAGTGACACCGCAATCTGTTATAACATCAATCGCACCTTTGATATCTTCAAGGTTGTTGATACAGAAAGAAAAGTTTGTTGTGGCATAAAAACCTTGCACGCTTCTATCATAACAATTATCATAACTAGGATGGCAAGTAAAATATTCTGTTGTAATACTTTCACGCTCTATACCAAAATCGACAAGCGCTTTTATTGCACAATCTAAAATCTCAAAATTTTTATCCTTAGCCTCACTCATTTCACTTGAAAGAGTTTGTATGCTTGCAGATATTTTTGCTCTGTCTGGAGAAATTTCTGTTGTAGCCTCGCCAATAACACTAACTGAAGCAAAGTTATCTTCTGCATAAACTTCTGCGTTGACATTAGTAGATAAAGAAAGTACACCAAAGCAAGAACAAATAGCAATCAAAATAGTTAATCCCAAAATATAAAATTTTTTCATTTTAAACCTCCGCTATTATCTTGAGTAATCATCTCAAATTTATTAAAAATTTAGAGAATTTCAACAAAACTCGTTGCTTTTAGTCCTTTTTCTACTTTATTTTTTAAATTTTGACATTTTTATCATAAAAAATCAGCAACATAATCTTCTTTAAAAGAAAATTTATATTGCTGATAATTATTTTTTAAAACAATGGAGCAAGCAATCTAAATATAGCCTGCAAAAATTTAGTCAACCATCGCTTTCTCTTAAAGTAAACCAAGTTTACCTCAAATGAATTGTTTATATCTTCTTGATAGGTCTTTTGATATGCTGTATTTAATTTTGAAGAATACATGATAGCCGTATCTTCAAAATTTAGTCCAAACGAACGATTGTCTGTATTACAAGTTCCTATCGAAAGTTTGTTGTCATCAATAAGCATTGTTTTGCTATGCAAGAACCCTTGATATAGATAAACGCGACCACCCATTTCAACCAATTCTTTTAAATAAGAAATAGTCACATAATAAACAGATTTTTTGTCCGGTTTGTAAGGCACCATAACCCTCACATCAACGCCACTTTTTATCGCAATACGCAAGGCACTCAAAAAACTATCATCAGGGATAAAATAAGGCGTTTGAATCCAAATTCGCTTTTCTGCTGTTGCAATCAACTTGATAAAAGCCTCTTTTATTTTTTGCACCTGACTATCAGGGCCAGAAGATAAAATTTGAACTGTTATATCACCTTTTAGTTCTGGGGTAGGAAAATAACCTTTCTCCAAATATACTTTGGGAGGAGTGCTGTCTTTTTTGCAATATCTCCAATCATCAATAAAAATGTTTTGAAGACCATAAACTCCTGCCCCCTCTATTCTAATATGAGTATCTCGCCAAGGCGTTAGTTTTTTGTCTAACCCCATATGGTCGTCACGAATATTAATGCCACCAGTATAACCAATCTTGCCATCAATAACTACAATTTTTCTGTGATTGCGATAATTTAGTTTTAGATTGATCAATCTCATATGCATAAAAGGTGGGAAAAACTCGGCAACTTGCCCACCAGCCTTCGTTAGTTTTTTAAAAAATCTTCGAGGTGCTTTACGAGAGCCAATAGAATCATAAATCAATCGAACATCAACACCTTCTCTTGCTTTTTGACAAAGAATATCCATAATCTGTCTACCCGTTTCGTCTTTTGCAAAAATATAGTATTCTATGTTGATTGATTTTTTTGCGTTTAGCAAATCTTTTTTTAAAGAAGATATTTTTTGAATCCCATTATTCAAAATCTCAACATCACTGCCAGGACAAGGATAGGCACCATAGTTGTAACAATAAGTTATAATCTGCCTATCCTTTTCTGTCAGTCCATCAAGTTTAGCATTATTAAGGTTTTGTATTCCATCAATGTTTTTTATTATATCTCTCTCAGATATTGCCTTTTTCTTGATCATTCGACGAGTTCGCACACTAAGCCCACTGCCAAAAATTACATAAAGCAAAAAGCCAAAAACAGGGAGAAATGTTAAAACAGTTAGCCATGAAATTATTGTTTGTGGTTTTCTTTTTTCAAGAAAAACCATACCAATTAGAAGTAGAAAGTTCATGCTTGCAATTACACAAACCACAATTAAAATCCAATGCATGCCTTCCTCCCTTAAGTTCCACTTGAAATTTTTTCATTTTGGAAACTAAAGTTAGAAAGAATTGTAAATAATTGCTTGTTTGCATTTGTGATAAAGTTAAACTTTGTTGAATTATATTTTTGCATAAATGTAAATCCCCCCCCCACATCTGCTCCGCTTGTGAGGTTGACTTTAACAACATCAACATTGTTTACAAGTACGCTGTCGCTTGATTGCTCAAAATAATGTGACAATATAAAGGTTTTAAAGTCATAATTTGCATCATTTATATCTATTGCTTTTGTCAATAAATAGAAAACTTCATCATCTATCTCTGTTTTATACCAAGATATTTTCAAAGCCTTTGCTGGATCAGTGCTATTTATAAAACCAACAGTATCTTCTTTTATTGATGATTTTGCTGCCTTTATTTCTTCTTGCAAGAATTTATTTTCAACCAAAGTAAACACCGGTTGATAGAATACAGTATTGTTTCCAGTGGTATATGTCCCTGCACTTTCGTTGTATATAACACCTGGGTCATTAACATTGACAAAATATCCGTTATAATCACCCTCTGCATAAACCATTATAAAGTCACCATCTTGATAGAAATTATCATGTCCTTTATCAATAGTTGTGCTTGATATTCCACCATTATAAACTCTATATTCCTTTTTAAACAAAGGCATTCCTTTTTTGAACACTACATCCGATGGAGTTATTTGAATAGTAGCATCCTTAACAAATTGTATTGTATCTAAGTCATTCCCTGCACCCTTGAGTTTAAAATTACTTGATCCTACCATATCTACAACTTCGTTTTTCCATAATGTGGTTGCTTTTAGAATAACGGTTGCATTAGCAAGAACTGTGCCTTCTGGAAGATTTACAATTTGTTCTTCATACTTTATCTGCCCTGTTTGATAAACTCTTTGAGTCAAAATTATTTGATTGCTTGTATATCCTAGGTCAGATAAAGAAATTTGTGCATCACTTTCACTTCTTTCCATAAGACGAAGACTTAATATTTTACTATTTGTATGGTTGTAATAATTTGAACGATTTACATCTTGTATACCTGGCCAATCATTTCCAACTCCAGAAATCTTTTGTCTAATCACAACTGTGATATAGTGAGATTTTATATTGAAGTCTTTGTTTGTGATTATATTTCCATTTTCATCAATAGTAGCCGCACCTGAAGCCTGACCACCTGATGAAGAGGATTTTGTAATTTGGAAATCAAGTTTATCTAGACTATCTTTGCTGAAAGTATCATAAATTTGATTTGATTCTTGAATAGACGAGTTATTGACAACTGCTCTTGTCAAATACATACCTTCTGTCCAAGACGCATATGGAATAACATAAGTTGGATTTTCTGTTTCATTATTTATTTGAATATAGTCTTTGACTGCTTTTTCTTGACCTGAGTAGTTATATTTAAGCGAATAATAATAACCTGTCACAGTATACTTTTGAGTATGTCTATATTCAACTGTTGCTCTATTATCTGTCTTATCATCTTCTGGCTTTGCACCTTGAGGAATACTGATAAGATAATATTGAGTGAAATTAGTTATTACATTGCTAGAAAGCCTCAAAGGATTTTCAACATTAATAATGTCGTAGCCATTATTATCGTTTGTTGAAAGTTGACTGATATTGATTGTACTTCCTTCACTTCCGCCTGTGCCTGTAGTTTTATTTCCAACAGTAATATTAGCATTGTTATACTTAAATTTGATTTTGTTTGTATCACCTTTTGTTACATTAATAACAAATGCATAATTCTTTGCAAGCGTTCTGCCTGCAAGTGCAGAAAGTGAACGATATTCTACATAATCATAAGAATATGTGTTTTGAATAGTGAAAAGTTGACGAGTATATTCTTGTGTTACATTATTATATCCGTTTACAGGAAGAGAAGTACCTGCTACTTTTCCATTTTCATTAACCTCAAATGCTTCAAACTCAAATGTGACACTAGAGTTTGCAGGAATATATACTGCTAATGTATCGTCATAAATATTGAAATCATCAATAATTTGTGCTGCACCACCCGATGCATTGTTTTGAGTGACATAAACATAATCTTTTACATTAAATTCTTTGCCATCCTGAACAACATTGTTTGGATATGAAATAAAGTTTGTAGATTTTCTAACTGCAACTTTTGCATGAACTTCGTGTTCTTCTTCAACACTATTAGAAATATCACCTGTCAAAGCACTTGCAGCAGCCAATCCAGAACCATATCCTAAAGTTATAACAATATCTATTTCAACTTCGTCATGATCATCATAAATATAGCCTGGAAGTGCTGGCATTGTATAAACCGATCCCGCACTTCGATAGAAATTTCTTAAAGTGCTTTTTAATCGTAAATTTGTATCTGTAGCCAAAACTTTTTCTTTATTATTATTATTTATAATAGGATTATTTTCTATTAATGATTTACCTTCATATAAGAAATCTATGTCAAGTACACGAAGGTACATAAACTCTGGCAATGTTGTCAAATAAACTTCTTTGCCTGTATTTTGACGCAAAGTATAATACTCTTTTGCATTTTTACCATTCGTTGTTCCTATCAAATCATCATAAAAATAAGTAGAATAAGTACCCTTACTTGCAGGCCAATCTGCCTCATTATCAATGAAAGGTTTATCGAAACCAAAAGCCTCTATGCCTTCCAAGTTTAATACTGTTGTGTTTTCACCTTGTGCTCCTCTAAGAGAGTCATCACCAAAGATATCAAGAACGGTTTTTTGACTTCCTTCAGGTCCTATTTGTTCTCCTGTTTCAATTTTAAGCATGTAGTTTTTAACACCGATATCAAATCCTGCACCTTCGGTTATATAGTTATCTGCCGAAAGCGTTGGAGTGATAAGATTTTTGTTTGACAATGCAAAACAAACCACAAACTTATATCCATAATTATCTTCTGCAACAAATCTAAAGTATTGAACACCAAACTTAACCTCTTTTGCGCCAGCCAATGAAAGTTCTCCATTGTCATTAGAATTTTGCCAAGTGTAAGAAACCACTGTCGTGCCTTCCTCTTTGGCTGTCCAATTGTTTTGATTATCATAAATTACATTACCAGCAACAAGTTTTTTCTCAACATTACGGCTGATGTTATACATTGTTCCATCTTGCTCATCATCAATCTTCAAAGTATATTTAAAGTCTTGAGCAGCAATTTCGTTGTTTGTAGCATCATTTTTATGCTTAACAGATACTATTGGATTTGTTGAATTGTTATTTCCTGCCAAGATTGTTCTCTTATAAGTAGTCAATTCTCCTGTTGAACTTTCGTTTACTTCGTTCATAGTGTAAATTCTGTTTTCGCCTTGGTTTGAAATAATCCCATTTTCGTCAGGCTCAACTTCGCCAGCCTTTTGATATCTTATTTTATAATCAGGCATAACCCTCATCATAATAAAGAAACCTTTTGAGTAAGTATTATCACTTCCACCAATCTCAAGTTTTACAGAGTAAGTCATATATAAAAGCACATAATTTCCAGCATTTTTAGCACCAAGCCCACGAATATAATAATCGGTTGTATAAACTTTTTCTGTTGTGCTTTCTGCTGTTGTAGTTTCTGGAGAAATAGTCTCTCCATTACCTTTCTTTTGAATAGCAGAAATTGCAAGATATCTATTTGTAGTACCATCAACAACTGGTTTTATATCTCCAAAACCATTTTGTTGTTTGACTAACTTAACATAATCTTTTATATCAGCATCAGTTTCTTGTTTATCCAATCCAACAACATATAAATTGAGATTTGTTTTATCATTAAAGAACTCGCTATCTTTAAACAATTCTTCATTGCTTGTACTTGGATGATAAACACCCATAGTTGAAACAAGGTTTTGTTGAGTGTAAGCCTCAATATTGTTTATTTTTATATTCACAGCAGAAGGAGTTTTTGTTCCATCATCATTCACGCTTTCTGTAAATTCGAGTGATTGCTTAACTTGAATATCTAAGGTCAATTTATACGAATAAACTATTCCGCTGATATCATAAGCACTACCTGATCCGCTGATATCATAAGCACTACCTGAATTACTACCTGAATTACTACCATCTCCTGGGTTAAATTTAAAGTTTTTTACACTAAAGATTTTATCTAAATCACCAGCACCTTGCTCTAACTGATAGTCTTTCAAAGAACTTTTATCAGTAGATTTATGTTGGTCAAACTTTAAATTTTCTGCATATTTATCAAAGTCAACATTGCTTTGATTATATGTTAATTGAACTCTTGAAAGTAATTTTGGCTCTTTATTGAAAAGATCATTTGTAAAATCTTTTACAGAAGGTTTAAATGGCTCTAATACTCCTGTTGTAGGAACTCCATTATCTCCTATAGACGCCAACTTGCCTTCAACATAAACTCCAACATATCTATAACCAGCAAATGAAGAGCCTAAATCAACATTAACAACTTGACCTATTTCTTTGCTAGAAAGTGCTAAAAGTTTTGTAGTATAATAATAATAATATTTCTTATCTTCTTTATTATATTCATATTTTTCAAACAACATTTCATACTTATCAGCAACAAGAGATGTTATATTGCTATTTTCAGAAGTTTTTACTACTGATAAATTCAACATTCTCTTATCTTCAAAAATGTTTGAAGATTCTGTCATATTATTTGCATAGAAAGATTCAACTGAGCCTGTAGAATCTAGATTGTTGTTTACTCTATTGAAAGTTATTCCATACAAATCTTTAACAAGTATTATAGTGTATTCTGCTGTCACGCTATTGCAAGTAAGTTGCAAAGTTATACGAGATTGATTTCCGTCATCTACCCAGTCATATTCTGTTGTAGAGCCTTCCTTTAACATCCAAGTACCCATCTTAAAAGTAAGATTTGTTACATTATTGCCATTAGAATAAATAGTATTATTGCCACCAACTGATGAGTAGTGCTTACTGCCACTATAAACATCCGCATTTTGCATAGAAATTATGTTTAATGTGAATGTATTATTCCCAGTTCCACTAATCAAATCATTCTCAGTATTTGCTTTATAAACTACAAATCTATTATATTTACCTGAAACATCTTTATTTGTTTTTCTTAAGATATCTTTGCCTTGATTATCAACACCTATTATATCATTTATGCCAACAAATGCGGGTTGAGAATTGATAAAATTATCTAATACACTTGCAAAACTAACACCATCTTGAAGGTACTCATAAACAACTTTCTTTCCTTGGTTGTCACTCTCATAAAGTTCTTGTCCTTGTGGAGCAGGAGCATTTGTTTGAACAACAACATTAGGTTTTACTGTAAAGTTATATCTAACATAGAATGTACTATAAATGCTTTCGCCTGCCAAGAGTGAAACTTGAATCAATGCTGAGCAATTTTGAACTGTTGAAACTTGTTTTGTTTGAATAGAAACTTTCTCTTGGCTATTACCCTCTTCAAAAGCATTCCCACCAGATATTGCAGTCCATACAAATTTGATTTCTTGATTTGTTGGATTTTTTGCTATTGAAAAGATATCTTTTTGACTTAATTCTTTTGTGTCTTCAGCCAAAATCTCTTCTGTGCTTGACAATGCAAAAGGATTGTTTCTATCTGTAGTCACATTTGTGCCATTTGTATTTGTGATATTTTTATTGATGGTTAAAGGCAATGTTAAAGAAAATTCTTCTTCATTTCCTTCCACAATAACCCAAAGTTTAATATCTAGT
>CAMUNJ010000024.1 GCA_947090235.1 uncultured Bacillota bacterium | reverse complement strand
TTCATTTTAGTTTCAAAAAGAGATTTCTTTTTGTTTAAAAATTTTGTGAAGATGATTTTCTCATAGTTGTTTTTAGAGATATACTCATCAATCTTGTTTGCCAAATTTTTAAAGTTGTTATATTTCATAAAATAGTTTTGTATATCAACAACGACTAAGACCTTATTTTCAGCCATAACAATCTCCTTATAGGTCCAGTATAGCATAAATATGGCATTTTTGTTTTACTTTTTATAAAATACAAAAAAAACTGATAAAATTTATCAGTTTCATACTTATTCAAAATTCAACAATGGAACAATGTCAATTGCTGGCTCTTCATAAGGGTGTGCTTTGCGAAGATTTGCGACAACTTTTTTCACTTTGTCAACATCACAAATAACTTCCAATTTTTCTTCTTCAACAAACTCTAATTTGTTTCTTGTGCCAATATATGGGTTGGCTTTGTCATTTGGGATAAATGTTCCAACGCTTTTTACTGATGTTGTGCAAAAAGAGTAATTCCCAATTATGCCAGCGCCAGCTTCGCAAATTGCATTTCGCACTTCTTCAACATTTTCAAGCGGAACGGTCACAAAAATCTTTACTTTGTTTATATCAACTAACATAAAAACTCCTTTATTCAAAGCCTTTGGCTTTAAGTTCGCAAACGATTTTATAACAACTTAATTTTTCAATAGGCGTGTTATATCTTCTTGAAACATCTGCAAGTCTTTCGCCAAAGGAAACGACATTTCCTTTTCCGTCAATTCTCATGTCTGCCCAATTTAGCAAATCCAAAAATTTGCTTTTGTATTTGCAGTTTGAAACGCCATGATAATAAACTTCTTTCCAATATTTATATTTTTGTTTTTTAAGAATAAGTCCGCCAACAGTGGGGTGTGTGCTATAATCTTTTTCATCTAAAAACTCATAGCCAATATCATGCAAAAGGCCAAGAGTGAAAAGATCTTCCACATCTTGGCTTTTCATTTTTTCTTTGATAGCAAATTCTTTCAAAAAATTTGCAACTCCAAAAATATGCTTTTGTCTATCAATTGAAATCATTTAAACCTCTTTAACATTGTTCTAACTCTTGTTTCTTGTCATATCTTGAAGTCATTTTTTTAAGGTCGTCGGTTGTAATTGCACATTCTTGTTGAGTCAAATAATAGCCTTCGTCATCTTTCTCTAAACTCAACTCTTTTGGCAGATTTTTTGCGACATATTCTGGATCATATTCTCTTGTGACAGTTTCATAAGTTCTCTCATATTGTGCGCCATGTTTTCTATAGTCCGCAATACTTTGTGGAACACGTGTATAAGATTTCTCCTCTTCTTGATAAGTCAAATTCAAATAAGTTCTCTTTTTGCCGCGCGAAACTTCCAATGCAGCAACTTTGCTTATATTCTTTTGGATTCCGCTGGAAAGAGTTTTTTCGTCATCAACAAATTCACTTGCTTTTTTCATAATATCAGCCATATATTCTTTGCAACCTTCGGAATTAAAGCAATCTTTTGCTTTCTTATCGAAAATCTCTTCAATTTGAGAATAAAATTCTCCTTCGCCATAGAAAGCATCTTTTACTTTTCGCATATTTGACATAAAATGCTCATGTCTGAAACGTCTGTTGATGATTTTGGCGTCAAACAAAGAAAGGTCATCAATGCAATCTTCTCCAAGTCCGCCAACAAGCATTGTTTCGTCATAGAAATCTCTTTCAACTCCAATAAAGCGCATTAAATTCACAAGAGTTTCGTTGTTAATTTTTCCGCTTGTATATACTTGCATTATGTCTTTCCAAACATCTTTTCTTGCGTCTAAAAGAGTTTTTACATCACAACGGGACCTGTCAAATTCATAGAACAATGTGTCAGCGAAACTTATCAAGTTCAAATCTACAACATCTGGAGATACTTCCAAATAAGATTTGATATATTCTCTTCTTAATGTTTGCAATTGTTCATTCCTTTCTTCCCAAGTTCCTTTCACGCCTTTACAATTTGCAACATATTCCTCTGTCAATTTTTCACGCACGTCAAAAATCCTTAATTGTTCTTGTGCTTTTTCATCAAATTTAAAAACAACAGCCATTTTATTTCTCCTTCCTTTAAGTATAACGCAATTTGAAAGTTTTGTCAAGGTTTCTTCACTTTATGGTGCAACAGAAAATCAATCTCAACAAAATTTATTGTATTATTCCTCGTCCTTTTTGCTATTCTTCACTTCAAGCAAATTTTTATCATTTGCATTAAGCGGACTTATTACTTTTTGCCCAGTTTCTTCTTCAAACCTGTTTTTCGCGTCGTTTGCAACTTTGCCACCACGCTTGGCAATCTTTTTGTTTTGCTCAAATGTTGTTGGTTGCTCTTGTTTAGAAATTGTGGTTGTTGTGACTTCAGCAAGCATATTAAGGACAAGTTCAATGTTGGTCATATTATCTCGCAAGTTTTCTTTCTTCAAACCCTTGTATTTCTTATACTCTTGCACACTCATTCCGGACCACGCTTTCGTCATTTCATTTGTCAAGATTGCATAGTCTTTTTCTTGTGTTATTCCGCGTTCTTGCCACTCTGCTGTCAGCTCTTTTCGCATTTTTATTGTCATCATGCGTTGAGTTATCCATTCTTCTGGATAACCTTTTTGACGATACATTTCAATTGCTCTGTCTATTGCTTTTTGTGGATCGACAATTTCGTCCAGCCTTTCACTTCCAACTTGTGCAAGCCACATCTTAAAAGGCTCTGCCTTTGGACTTGGAATGGATTGAACAAGACGCAAAACTCCTTTTGTGTCAAGAACATCTGTTTTATAAAATTTGCCATCAGTTGACTGCAATTTCAGTTCGTGACAATTTGTCACGATCTCGCTTCCTTCTTGTTTAAGCCTTTGTTTTAATTTTCTCCAATAAGCGCCCGGATCTTTACTTTGGCTCTCTGATAATATTGCACACACATCAACAACAGAAAACCACCAATCTTCTTTTTCGGCGTCCCACTGTGTCCTAACTTTTCTATCTTCAAAAACCTTTATGTTTGACATCTTTTGTCTCCTATAAATGAATTATAACATAAAATAAGTGAATTTGTATTGTTTTTTCAAAACTTTCTTCAAAAGTTCAATTCAGTTTTATATAGTTTTAGACAGTTTCAAAACAATCAAATTTTTCAAAAACTTCACATTTGGTGTCAAATGGTGTCAACTTTAAAATTAAGTTGACAGCAGTTTCCTTTTTGACTATACTCTTTGTAAATAAAATAAAGGAGTTTAGCAAGTTAGGGCTCGCACACTCATCAAATAGGATTGTTTCTTGGTAAGGCATAGGTCGGCAGTTCGAGTCTGCTCGTAAGCTCCAGCCTAAATCCCTTTATTTTCGGGCTATTCCGACTTTAAAGGGATTTTTTATTTCTCCAATAATTTTGGTGCCATTCTATTTTTGCACCATAGGACAATTTTTGTATATCTCACATTTTTTCACAAAAAGCTAAAAACTGCTTTTTTCTATTCAAAACTGCCTAATTCTATCTAATTGGGGTCAAATGGGGACATAAAAAATGTGAACATTTCTGTTCACATTTTTACTCCTTCCATAATCTTCTTGTTTATTCTGCGCTGCTTTCGCTTTCACTTTCTGTTTGTTGTGATGATGTTTCATTTTCACTATGCTTTTCTGCAAGTTGATCGTAAAATTCGCTTTCATCACCATTTTCGTCAATAATTCCGCTATTGGCAGAATTTTCAATAGAGTCCGAAAACTGTCCTGCAAATTCCCAACAAGTTATATGTTCAAGCCCATTTTCATTTGCTGCTTCGACAACTTTTTGCATTTGTGTTTGTTGCCATTCTGGGTTGTCGCATGGGGAAGAATCTAACTCAGTAATTCTAACTTCTTGTTGGAAAGAACCATTTTGAGTGACTTCTTTAAATTCTTTAAGAGCAGTGTCATAATCAAGTTCGTCACCATAAAGATGACATTGCAGTCCAACACAATCTAAAAGTTGCGTTCCTTCCGCTTTTTCAACTGCTTGAATATGTTGAATTATTTGTATCATATTGCTTCTTTTTGCGGGATAAAACTCACTAAAATCGTTATACATAAGTTTTGTGTCGGGGAAAGCCTCTTTTGCCATTTTTAAAACATCTATATAAAAATCATCTCCCATTAAGTCACGCCAAATAGATTGTCTTAAAAAGTCATCACTATTTTCATCATCATTTGCGATTTCGTTTAGAATATCAATGCTTTCAAGTTTAATTCCGTTTACTTTTGCGTTATGCGCGTAAGATTTCATATAGCAATAGAGAAAATCTTGTGTCATCTTTTTCTTTGTTTCTGCTGGCAAATTGCTATTTGCAAGTTCCTGAATTTGATATGGCACAGCTTCATGCCAAAGAATAGCATGTCCATGTATTTTAAAGTTGTGTGTGTTTGCAAATTTATAAAATTTTTCAGCATTAGACCAATCTAAAATATCCGTGTTGATTAAATTTCTTTCAACTCCATGTTCATCAACAAATGTTTCAATTTGTCCGTTCTCGTTTGTTTTAAATAGTGGGATTATATTTCCATTTTCGTCAAATTTTTGAATAGTCATCAGCATTTTACACTCATTATTTGGTGTTAGCATATCAAAATCTTTTAAAAGATGTTGATATGTCTTTGCACAACTTTCTTTTGTTGCTGCAAGAGTTCTTTTTGCGTAATCCGCATATAAATCAATTTTTTTAGTGTCAATGCCTTTTTCCGCGAATGTTTTGCCAAGCTTGTCAATCTCTGAAAGCAACTCTTTGTGAGAGCTTATATGTTCAACAACAGATTGATAAGATTTATACATATCAAAGCTGCCAACTCTTTTTATTGTTTGCAAAAAGTCAGCCTTTATGGCTTCTAATTTTATGTATTCAAAGTCAAAGTCATCTCTTTGAGAATAACTTAATATTCTCGCAGTTGTTAAACTCATTGATGTTCCAAGCATAATTACCTCGCTTTGTTTTTACTATTCCACTTCATAAGGGTGAAAAGCATAACAACCATCTTCGCCAAGTTTTTCAATGTTGTCTAAAATAACAACTGCTTTGATATAGTCAAGTTTTTCAACCCAATAAGATTTTATAATCATATCAGTTGAGTATTCACCATAAACAAGATTTTCTTGTTCGCCAGTTCTCAAATAGTTCACAACTGCAGAAAGATATTCGCTTTTCATGTTGTAAACAATTGGTGCATACACAGAAATGTCAGAATGAGATTTGAGTTTTTTGCTATATCTCATAAACAAACTATTGAAATCAACAAATCCCATTGCTTTTATGCTTTCTTCAACCAAGTGATCGGCAGAGTCCTTATTTTGGATAAGTTTTCGTTCAAAGTGAATGATATTTAATAAATCAACATATTCATTTGTCTCTCTGTATTCTGGATCAACATTAGTTGCGTCAAGGAAAACTTTGTGTGCCAATTCATTTGCCTTATCAAACTCTTTATTTTTTCTCAAAAGGTCAGTGCATTGAAGATAAGTGTCACCATCATCTTTTTCTTCCGCAACTTTAATCAAGTTTTTATAGGCAAGCTTACGATATTTTGTGGCATTTTTATTATCATTTTCATCCTCAAAAACCCATGTCGCAAAGAGATATAAATTACCAGCATTTTCAAAATTTTTCATCTTTTCATTGATAATGGCAGCCTGTATATAGGTTTTTGCTTTCTTATTTAAGTCGCTACTTACAATAGCTTGGTATGCAGGACTTTCAACAATCTTTTTTGTGACTTCTTCACAAGTATCAATTGAAGAATTGGAATAGTGGCAATGAGGACATTCTTGAATGGGAACATCAACCACGCCATTATCACAACGAGCATCTAAGTGTTGTTTTGCTCCAAACACACTTCGACTATAAACAATCTCTTGATTGCTTTGCTTCCCACAAACTGCACATTTTAATTTTGTTCTTTCGATTTTCATAATTTTTTCTCCTTTTTAATTTATAATTCCATTTCAGCTGTTTCTTTTGTAGCACTCTTTGTTTCTTCAACAAATGGTGTAGAGAATGAATGATCCCCAACCGATTGCGTTCTTGTGACTTCTGTAATTGAATTACTCCAAACTCTTTTTGTTTCGTCAACAGCTTCTTGTTCTGCCTTACCTTGTGATGAGAATACATTATAAAGGGCTGAACAATACATATTCTTTGAAACTTGCGTTGGATTTTTTACCATATCAAGAATTTCAAGATTTAATTTATCAAAAGTTCCTTCTTCATTAGGAATGAGTGCCATGTGTGAATTTCCACACTCTAAACAAATTTGTGAAGTCTTTATGGCTTCAGCGATTTCTTTGTCAGGCATATTCTGTAAAATTTCTTTAATAGATTGTTCACGCTGACAATCAATTTTATCTTCAATAAAAGTGCTGATATTTGTTTTGTAAAAACTATCTGGATTAAATGTTGAAGATATATAACTTAAATTTATCTCTCTTTTGTCAGTGACTTCCACCCCAAATTTTTGTCTTAAACATGTTATAGATTCCAACAACTCGTCTTCTTGTTCTTTTGTTGTATATCTGTCAGCAATTTCTTTTAATTGTTGATATGTGTATGTTTGTTTACCATTTTTACTAAACCTTGCTAAACCGTTATTTCTGAATGCTATTGGGTATTTAGTGAAACCTTTATCTACTTCATCACATCTAAGCAAAGAATGTTGTAATGTATTTTGTGTTTCTTCGCTATAACTATCCCAGCATGGATCAGCATAATAAACTCCATGTATATTATACTTATCATCGTCTATTCTGACACAGCAGTTGCAGTGATCAATTGTTTTACCATCACAGGCAACATCTTGCTGAAAACACTCAATACCAACTCTTTGACATAAATGGGATAATAAATCGGCAAATCCAACACAAACTAGTTTATCTGAATTTAACGCCCCAACAACTGTTCTGGATAGTTCAATACTATCTTCTCGTTCTTCTTCATTATAAGCATAGTTGCTAACAATGCGATAAGCAAACATATATTTCTCAAAAGGAGATAACTCTTTTCCATCAATTCTAGCACTATTTATTTTTGTTGTCCAATCTTCCATTTTTGAATTCGCATTTAAGACCTTTTCAATACTCCACACCTCTGATTTCTTTGAAGGATCAAATGTTGTTGAAAGTGGAAAAGACAAACTTTTTGAATAGTTTTCTTCTATATATTCGTTTAAAGAAACCAATTTAGAACAATTCTCTTGTGTCAATCTAAAAGTATCTTTATTTACTAAAATTTTGAACTTGTCTGAAACCGATAAAAGCAAATCTATATTTTCTTTTGATAAATCCTTTATATCAAAAGTGATTTCTTTTATGCCTTCGGGCTTTAAACCATTTCTTTTCATTTCTTCTAAAGCAAAAATTAACTGCGGACTGAAAGAATAACCTTTCATGAATTTACTTTGCAAAAGTCTTATAATATTATTTGCCATAAGTTTACTCCCCATCTTTACAAGTCTAAATAGCACTCTCTGAGTTTATTATAACACATAACAAATAATTTTGTATCACTTTTTTATAATATTTTTTACATTTCAAAATCACGCGATTTTCGTCTTGCTTTCTTTTCAGCAAGGATTTTTTCAAGTATTTCAATTTGGCTGTCATCATCTTCATTTTCAATGTCGTCAATATCCCTTTGAAGTGCTGGCACATTTGGCTTGTTTTGAAGCTGTTGAAATTCTTTCATCTTATCGCTGTTGAAAAGATTATTCAGTTTATCAGTTGCTTGTTTGTAATAACTCTTGTCCACACTGTTATACACTGTCAAAGTTGTCTTCACAGATTTGTGTCCTAAAAGAGCTTGGATAACCTTTGGATTTTCATTTGCTTCAAACAACATGGTGGAATAGGTGTGACGCAAAGTGTGAAAATGAATTTTCCCAAAAAAGCCATGTCTTTTTGCAAAATTATCAAAAATCTTTCTTGTGCCAGAATAGGTACGCACACTCCCATCGACATTGCAAAATACAACTGCATTTGGTGCAATCAAATCCACGCCTGTCAGTTCTTTACGCACCCATTGTCTTTTCTTCCAATCCTGCAAAGCGTCAATCAAAATGTCTGGGATTGGCACATCTCTGACAGAGCAAGTTGTCTTTGTGCTTCCAATGACAGTCTTTCTTTCAATCACTTTTCCATTCTTATCAAAAATAGGGACAACAGTCAGTCCATTTCTCACTGAAATTATTTTGTTTTGAAAATCCACATCTTCCCATCTAAGCGCCAAAGTTTCCCCAGTGCGAAGCCCTGCAAACATCATTGTCATACAAAGTGGCTTCAAAAATTCATGCCCATTAAGAGCTGTCACAAATTTCATTCTTTCTTCCTCTGGGATTGCCTTATACATATTTTCAACATTCACTTGCTTGCTGTCACGATTTCTTATTTTAATTCGTAGTGTTGGATTGCTTTGCACAAGTCCGCACTCTATTGCATATTCAAAAAATTGATTAAACAAAAATTTTACTTTTCGCACCGTGTTCACACTAAGCCCTCTCACAAGAGCTTCATTGATGACTTGCTGAACAACCGGAGCAGTCACCTCAGTGATGTCCATGTTGTCAACATATGGTCTGATATGCAAATTAAAATTCCTAATATTGCCTTCAAGCGTTCGTGGCGTCACAGCACTTTTCTTAAACACCAAAAGCCAACCTTCAAAAAGTTCACCAAAAGTCTTGTGTGCAAAATTTCCATTGAGTGGAGTCATTGATCCTGACAACTTGACAAGTTTGTCGGACACATCCATCTCATTTTTACCATAAACAGTTTTTCTGACTTTTTCTCCAGTCTGTGGATCGGTCAGCCAAATCTTGCCAGTCCAATTTCCATCTTTGCGAAGATAAATTGATCCAGCACCATTTGCACGTCTTGTTTTTTCAATAACCTTATACTTTTTCTTTGCCATGTTGTCCTCCAAATTCATTTGATATTTGCCAAGCAACAAAAGACGCAAGACTTACAATCCTTCTCTTCCCAACGCAAATTTTTGGAAAATCTTTTCTCGCCATCATTGTGCGAACGTTATCTCTACCAAGCCCTGTGATTTGCATAATGTCAGCACAATCTAAATATTCTTTGTTATATTTTTCTGCCAAGCGGCATACTTCATTTTGTATTAAGTTGTTAAAATTTATTTCAGAATTTTGTATTGTCATTTAAGTTTCTCCTCGTAAAAATTTCTCGTCTAAAATTACAAAAATTTCTATAAAAAAAGAAGTGGGTTTCACACTTGCTTTCCAAAAAGAGAAGTGAGGCAATTTTGAGTTTTTAAGATTTTTCCTTTGCCCCAATAAAACCCTTTGTTTTATGGGCAAATACGCGAAAAATCTCTCAAAATGTCCCACTTCTTATCCTGCTTGCTATAAATTTCTATAAATTCTCTATGTTTTTACTTATTTTCTTTATCTTTTTCTTTCAAAATTCTGTCTTCAAAACTTTGCGTAATTTCATCTTCTATTTCCTGCAATTCAGCTGGCAAGTCATCATAAAAAGTTGCTTTAACAAGTTCGTTGTTAAGTGGCAATCTTTCATTATTTGCAAGCGCCATGTTGTAAATTCGCATAATCACTTTTTGCAATATCATCAACTTGCAATAAATCTCTTTCATGTTCAGTCTATTGCTATATGAAGTGTTTTTAACACAATCATTTAACTCCGTCAACTTATCAGAAATGCTTGCAAATTTGCCAGCATAGTCCAAACGATTTTTGTCTGCAATCTTTGCAACATCCAAGCCTGTCCTAATTAACGTGGTCAAGAAGTCGTTTATGTTTAAATATTCCTTGCTATGCTTTTGATAAAACTCATTCAGCTCTTCCATAAAGCGAATATCATAAATTCTCAACTTCTTCTCAAACACTCTGTCACTTTTAATTTCTTTCAATTTTTCCTCCTTTATAGTTTATTTTTTGAAAGTTTTTATCAACAAAAAAAGAAGTTGCTTTCAAAACTTCTTTTCATTTTCTATAACTAGAAAGACAACAAATTTCGCCCCTAAAAACTGTTCTCTCTCCCTTCACCTATAAAGGATTTTTTGGGATTTTGTATCAAAATTTACAACATATTCAGTGAAAATTTAATGTTTTTAATTTAAGTAGCAATATATCAAATCGCCAAACATCCCTAAAATACTAACATCTAAAAAATTTTAAAATTTTTCAAAAAATTTTTTCAAAAACCACATTACTATCTTGAGATTTTCACCCCAAAAGCTTATCTTGAATATATTTCAAACATTTGTTGCAAGATTTTGATTTCAACCTTCTTGGCGCAACCGAAAGTTTAAGCCAAAAATATCCTTTTGGGGCTGAAAACATGTCGTCAAGCACAAATAATGTGAAATATGTTTTTCTTTTTGTAAAAGTCACATTCTTTCCACCAAACCTGCCAAATTTGTAAGAATAGTGTTTATATAAATCAGTATATATCTGTCCTTTGTAGTGCTCTTGCAATTCACTTCCAAAA
>CAMUNJ010000023.1 GCA_947090235.1 uncultured Bacillota bacterium | reverse complement strand
TAACTTGTTCCTTCATCTCTAATTGCTGAGGTTGGCAATATAATAGAAAATTCCTCTAAATTTTCTTCAAGACATCCACAACAACCAACAAAGAGAAAATTTTTTGCTCCAAACTCGATATATCTTTCCATAGTCATTACACTAGCGGCAGCCCCCATAGGAGCATGACCTACAACAAAGTTTCCACCATTATATTTAAATTTATATCCTGCATCAGCATCTTGAAACTTTATCTTTTTTGCCTTATACTTTTTGACAAACTTTTTGAATACATCATCAGGGAAAAACATCAAACAAGTTTCAGGATAATCTTTTATAGGCGAGAAAAAAGCATTTGGATTTAAAATTGCTTTTTTATCTTTGTCAAATTCTTGTAAAAGCATTTCTACTCCTTTATGCTAAATCTTCACCTTGCACTTCTTGAATTTCTTCGCCCTTCAAAAAATCAGGTAGTTCTTCATTAAATTCAAGGTCATCTACATTACGGAAAAGTGTTTCCTGTGGTGTTCCCTCTTCTTCATGAATTACATTTATTCTTTCCATCAGTTCTTCATAATCAGGCAGTTCTGTCAAATCACTAATATTAAATCTTTTCAAGAAATTCTCAGTTGTTCCAAACATTAATGGTTTGCCAACCGCATCCTTTCTGCCAACAACTTCAATCATATCTTGGTCTAAAAGAACTTGAACTGCATAGTCACTATTCACTCTTCTCACATCTTCAACCTCAAGTTTTGTCACTGGTTGTTTGTATGCAATGATTGCTAAAGTTTCTAGAGCAGCACGAGTAAGTGATTTTTCTCTAATAGGATTTAAAACATCGCTAATAAATCCTGCATAATTTGGATTTGAGGAAAGTTGAACTTTATTTTTATAAGTTATAACATGTATACCTTTATCACCACAATACTCGTTTTTAAGTTCTTCTATAGCCTTGTCCAAAGATTTTTTATCAACATCAAGTTTTTCTGCCAAAAAATCGCGTTCAATTCCGTCGCCAGAAATAAAAAGAACACTCAAAACAACCTCTTTTAAATTCATAATTGTATCAATATTTGCCATAATAACCTCTTATTCTTCTGTTGAAACAACATTGATTTGTCCAAATATATTTGCTTGCTCCACCCTTATAGTTTGAAGTTTGAGAAGTTCTAGTAGAGCCAAGAAAACATTTATCATTTCACTCTTAGTCATATCATTTGCAAATAATTCCTCAAATGGGAAACGCTTGTGTTCATGAGTATAAGAGCGTATAGAAACCATCTTTTCGGCAACAGTAAATCTATCTTTAACCACAGTTTTTGGCTCAGGCTTTTCTGCACCCCTAGCCTTTTGACGAGACAACAAATTTGCAAATGCATCAAGCAATTTATCTAGTACCATATCTTTTATAACTATTTTAACTTTTTCAGTTTCCTTACCCGGAGCACGATACATTTTGTTTATATCTTCTATTTCTTTTAGTCTTTGACCTGTCTGTTTAAAAAGTTCATACTCTTTAAGTCGTCTTAAAAGCAAAGTCTCGCTGTCCTCTTCCTCAGGATCTTCCTCAACCTCTACAGGAAGAAGGTGTTTAGACTTTATTTCCAGCAAAGTTGCCGCAACAGTAATAAACTCGCTAGCCCTATCCATATCAATACTATCAATGTCTTTCATATATTCAAGATATTGTTCTGTGATATCTGCAAGTTTAACAGACATAATATCCAATTTAGAATCTTTAATAAGGTGCAACAAAAGATCTAGAGGGCCTTCAAAATTCTCTAGTTTAAATCTATATTTATCGTCAACAAAACTGAGTTGTTCAGTTTCAATGTTTTCATTCTTTTGTAATTCTTCCATAATACAAAATTGAGTATAACATAAAGCGACACAAATTGCAAACAAAAAAAGTGGCATTGCCACTTTTTTATTCACTTTTTTCAGTTCCTGTTGCAAATGCCCCTCCATCACTAACTACACCTTGTATCATATTCCAAACCCCCTTCCAAGTACTAGCAATGTTAGAAAGATTTTTACCCCTCTTTAATTTCTTATCATTTAACTTAGTTACTCCTGTATATAAAATGCTCTTTTGCCCTAATTTTTCGGCGTCGCGACAATTTTTAGGAAGATCATCTATAAGTAAATCTATATTGTTATTTGATATATATTGAGTTTTGTTGTTGCACCCCATAACTAAAGTATCACAACAAACATTATGAATAGAAAGCCATTCTTGAAGAGAAGAAACAAAAGGACCAAATGCAGGACGAGAAGTTATAAGAACAATTTTGTTTCCAATATGATGGAGTAAATTGATTGTTTCAACCGCCTCTCCACAAGGTTTATATGCTTTAGGGTCAAAAAACTTAAAAACATTTTTATAAAATGAGCCAACCCTTGTTTCCTTGCAAATAGGGACTTCTGTATATTTAAGTTTATGTTTTATAGAAGAAAATTTAAACTTGGCGATGATTTTATAAAGCAAAGAATTACAATAAAAAAGTGTGTTATCAACATCAATTCCAATTTTTAGAATGCCCTTCATTTGTCCTCCTTTTTTAGGGTGCGAGTGCAATAATAGCACAAATTAAATAAGATTTCCAAATAAAATTAAAATAAAAAATATCGAATTTTCTGTTTTTATAAATATTCTATGCAGTTTCTTCTTTCTCCTTGCAAATAACAACAAAAAAAGTGGCAATAGCCACTTTTGCGACCAAATGTCGCCCGAATATTTTTGTCTTTATAAGCCCGCACACCATCATTTAGAGTAAAGTCAACCGTACTACATCTGGTTGATGCTAAAATTTTTCTACGATTCTATCAAAGCAATCTTTGTAAGAAAGTTTTTCGAGAGTATCTTTGATTATAATATCAATTTCTTTTACAATATTACCGCTCTTAGAAACAATTGCCTTTCCTATTACACTTCCACCTATTGTTGGTGCTTTTACACTTTCAGGAAGTTCATATGAAACATCAATTTCGCTCTTGTCTCCCTTTTTCATTAAAAGAGAAAAGTCTTGATTTGAATATATACTTACCTCATCTACCTTTCCTTTGTTTACAGGAAGAGATTTTATTGCTACTTCACTATCAAATATGGTTTTATTTTCGAAATTAGCAAATCCGTAATTAAATAAACTTGAACATTCATTAAATCTTGTTTGGCTATTGCTTGCTCCAACAATAACAGAAATTAAACGCATATCACCGCGTTTAGCAGAGGCTGAAAGACAGCAACCTGCTTCGTTTGTAGACCCAGTTTTTCCGCCATCACAACCATCATAATAACGAATAAGTCTATTTGTATTTACAAGCCCAGTTTTGCGTCCAGAAGGATGAACAACTTCGTCCATCCAAATGGTAGAATAATTGTGATAAATATCATGTTTAATAACTTCATTTAAAAGCAAAGCACTATCTTTTGCACATGAGTATTGTTCTGGAGCAGGAAGGCCTGTACAGTTTGAATAATGAGTATCGTTCATACCCAACTCTTTTGCTTTGTCATTCATTTTAGTAACAAAAGTTTTTTCACTTCCGCTTATATGCTCTGCCATTGCTACAGAAGCATCATTTGCAGATGCAATAATAATTCCCTTCAATAAATCCTCTGCTTTATATTCAACAAATGGATCAATAAAAATTTGTGAGCCTCCCATTCCAGATGCATTTTCTGTCGTTGAAATCATTGTGTCAAGAGACAATGAGCCATTATCTATCTCTTCCATAATAAGCAAAATGGTCATCATTTTAACCATACTTGCAACAGGTAAATGCTCGGTAGAATTTTTCTCAAATAACACTTCTTGAGAAGCCACATCAAAAAGTAATGCGGATTTTGAAGTTATATCAAGACCGCTATCGGCAAAAACACAAAGTGCGGGAGAAAAGAGATAACTACAAAATGTTGTGGCTAGTATGCATAACATAATACCAAATATAATAAATTTCTTCATAAACTACTCCTTTTTTACAAGTAGTTTTTTCAATAATTTGATTTTTATGCGTCTATATTACTAAAATAACATTCACATTGAAAATAACTAAAACAATACTTTCAAAGAAGTTGCAAATAAAAA
Source organism: uncultured Bacillota bacterium (assembly GCA_947090235.1). Taxonomy (GTDB): domain Bacteria; phylum Bacillota; class Clostridia; order Christensenellales; family UBA1242; genus Caccovivens. The sequence goes on along the minus strand of CAMUNJ010000023.1, from coordinate 6,435 downwards.
GCAATATTAGAGTTGTTAAAAGTATTTTTAATTTGCTTCCTCCACTTCCACAACTTCCATAATGCCTGCAAGAACATGAGTGATTGTATAAAAACACATAAAAAATGAGTAGTATCAAAATTATCAATAATTGACAAGGAAGAGCGATTATTAGTGAAACAAGCATTCCTGGTATGCCATATAAAATAAACATCAAAGTTAAATTTAATCCCAAAAGATATGTGCGATATGCCAAGATTAATATTGCAAGTGGAAATGTCCATGAGGTAAAACTGCAGGCAAACAGCAACAACATAATCAAAAGCATAGAGAAAAATCTAGAGAAAAAACTTGAAGAAATTATTCCTCCAGAAAAATCTACAAGCCCATAATTAGATAAACAAATAACACTGGAATCATAGTATTTGATAGCAATAATAATTCCTGTTAATAGGGCTATAAAAAGAACACAAAACGAAACAAGAAACTTTATTTTATGTTGTTTGAAACAATCATTTAAAGAATATTTAAACTCGCTAAAAAGCGACTGCCCTTTATAAGATTTACGCATACAATAAAGTATTTTGAAATTATAAAAAAAAGAACAGACAACCTGTCCTTATTTTATTAATACAATTCATTCAACTTTTCAGCCATAATTTTAACATGTTCATATGTCAATCCACCTTGGAAATAGGCAATGTATGGCTTTTTGATTGGACTATCACAACTAAGTTCTATACTAGCACCACCAACAAAAGTCCCTGCTGACATTATCACTTTATCCTCATAACCAGGCATATCCCAAGGCATAGGAGTCACATAACTATCAACTGGCGATAACGCTTGAGCAAGTTGAACAAACTTGACAAGTTCTTCTTCTGTATTAAAGACAACAGATTTGATTATATCATAAGCCCGTTCATTGCTAGCAGGAAGCACTTTATAACCTTTTTCTTCCATAACCTTTCCAACCAAATAACCACCTTTAATGCTTTGAGCAACAACATGAGGTGCTAAGAAAAAGCCTTGATAAAACATACGATAACCCATCTCGTAAGATCCAACCTCCAACAAAAGCGAAGGAGAAGTAAATCGTGTTGCAATTTTTTGAATTGCTTTATCTTTACCCACAATATAACCGCCTGTAGGAGCAAGTCCACCACCTGGATTTTTTATCAAAGAGCCTACAATAATATCTGCACCAACCTCAGTTGGTTCTCTAGTTTCAACAAACTCACCATAGCAATTATCTACACAAATAAATGAATTTGGAGATAGTTCTTTAACTTTATTAAAAACCTCTTCCATATCTTCAACAGAGAAAGGTTTTCTAGAAGAATAACCTCTTGAGCGTTGCAAAAAGACAACCTTTGGCTTAAGTTTTTTGACCATTTTATAAATCTTTTCTTCATCAAGTTTTCCATTAATAAGGTCTATTTGTTTATATTCAACGCCAAAATCTTGTAAACTACCATTGTCTTTTCCAAAAAGAGTGTCATGAAGAGTATCATAAAGTTCACCAGAAATAGAAAGCAATATATCGTTTGGTCGAAGCAATCCATAAAGAACAGTTGAAATAGCATGCGAGCCACATGTGATAAGTGGTGAAACAATAGCATTTTCTCCACCAAAAACCTTTGCGTAAAGTTTTGCTAAATTATCTCTTCCTCTATCATCATAACCATATCCAGTGCTACCAGCAAAATCTCCTGCTGAAACACGACAATCTATAAATGCATTCAAAACCTTTTTTTGATTAAAATATGCGATTTCATCAACTTTTTGAAATTGAAACTTCAATTCTTCTTCACATTTATTTAAATCTATGTTCATTTTGCTCTCCTTTAATTATAAATTGGATACTTTGATTTTAATCTTTTGATAAGCCAACTGCTTATTTTCAACATCTATAAATTCAACATTGCTCATTCCTCGAAGAAATGTCAGTTGCCTTTTAGCATAGTTGCGTGTATGTTGTTTTACTAGTTCTATTGCAGTAAATTTATCAAGTTCACCTTGCAAATAAGCAACAATTTCTTTATAGCCTATCGCCTTCATAGGTTGACATTGTTTTGATATCCCAGTTTTTAAAAGATTTTCCACCTCTACTATTAATCCTTGGTCAACCATTTTGTCTACTCGATTGTTTATGCGGGCATATAATTTTTGGCGATCTAAATTTAATGCAAACAATAAATATTGAAAATTAGCATCTTGCTTTGTTTGTTGTTCGCCAAACTCGCAAACCTCCAAAGCCCTTATCAACCTTTTTTCGTCGTTAGGACTAATTTTCTCTGCCATATTTGAATTCAATCTTTTTAGTTTTTGCCAAAGTATTAAACTTCCTTCTTTTGCTGAAAGTTGTTTTAAATTTTCTCTAAAATCATCATGCTTGTCTGCCTGCCCAAAGTTATATCCATCAATCAATGCTTTTATATAAAGTCCTGTGCCACCAACTACAATTGCTAGTTTGTTTTTTGCATTTATTTCAGTTATCTTCTGCCTTGTTAATTCAACAAAATCGTAAACTGTAAAGTATTCTTCAGGGTCACATATATCAATCGCATGATGGACAATCCCCTGCATTTCATCTTTACAAATTTTAGCAGAGCCTATATCAAACCCCTTAAAAATCTGCACAGAATCCGAAGAAATAATCTCGCCATCAAAATCCTTGGCAAGTTTGATTGCAAATTCACTTTTTCCAACTCCAGTTGGCCCTAAAATGAATACAACTTTATCCATTAATCTCCTTAAACGATTCTTCCAAATAATTTTTCAATGTAATTTTTTGTGAACTCAATACAAACAGGTCTTCCATGCGGACATAGCATAACACCTTTTCTTATTTGTTCAATAAGATAAGCGTATTGATCTTTAGATAGAGTATCTCCACCTTTGATTGCATGTTTACATGCACTTTGACAAATTTTATTGTGTATAAATTCGCTAGGTTTTTTGTCATAAGAAATGCTTTCTTTGACTATCTCATTAACAAAACTTTGTAAATCAAGTTCTGTCAAAACAATTGGAATACTGCTAAGTTCATAAGAATATCCCTCTATATTTTTGATAGTAAAACCAATTTTGCCAAGTTCCTCAATAACTCTTTCCATGCTCAAAACTTCCAAAGCGCCCAAAGTGAAAACATAAGGAACAAGCAAGTCTTGTTTGACAATAACATTGCTATTAATATCTTTTTCTAGTTTATCAAAAAGTAATCTTTCATGTGCAGCATGTTGATCAATAAAGAATACGCTTTGCCCAAGTTCTATCAAAATGTAGGTATTAAAAATGCTACCCAATATTTTCATTTCATCCGCTACAGAACTTGTCAAAAATTTTTCCTTTTCAATATGCTCTTGATTTTTAAACATAATTTCAGCGGCAAAGTTATCTTTTGAATGGTCAAATAAAATATCCCCATTGCCAATTTCATTTAAAGGTATTTTTTCATCTTCCAATTTTAATCCACTCAAATCTGGTGGAATTTTTGGTTGTCTTTTTTCTACATACTTAGTTGGCTGAGTTTTAATAACAACTTCTTCCAGAGGTTTTAATCCTTCGGTATGATCTACGCTCACAATATATCTTGAACCCTCTGTTTCACTTATAGGTTCATGTTCAAACCTAAGAAATGGATTAAAGCCTTTGTTGTTAAATTCACTTTTATCTTCCTCTTCTGGCAAATCTTCTTCTTCAAAATTAACAGTCGCTATTTGATTTAAAGGAATAAGTGCTTTTTCTATTGCTCTTCGAACAAAACCAAATATCCACGAAGAATTATCAAATTTAACTTCTCGTTTAGAAGGATGCACATTTACATCCACACTATCTCCTGGAACTGTTAAGTTTAAAACATAGAGCGGAAACTTACCTTTCATCAAAAAGTTTTCATAAACACCTTGCACTGCTGATGAAATCAAAAAGTTTTCAACATATCTTTTATTTACAAACAAAGTTTGAAATGTTCTGTTGCTTTTAGAAATTTTAGGTTTTGTTATAAATCCTTGCAAAGAATAATCGCGTTCTTTATAGTCAACTTCTATCAAACTATCATAAACATCTCTGCCATATATTGTATATATTATGTCTTGCATACTACCACATCGTGTATTATATAATAGTTTGCCATCTATATAATATTGAAAAGAAATCTCTGGATGAGCAAGCATAAATTTTTCTACAAGATGTGTTACTTCTGCTTCTTCGCTTTTAGGTTTTCTCAAAAATTTGGCTCTAACAGGAGTGTTATAAAACAAATCCCTTGCAATAAGTGTTGTCCCTTTTTGTCGAACGACCTCTTCTACTTCACTAAAATATCCCCCATCTACACTGATTGAATATCCTACCTCGTTGCCTGCCGTTTTTGACGAAAGATAAACATGACAAACAGATGAAATACTTGCAAGTGCTTCACCTCTAAATCCTAAAGACATAATATTATCCAAGTCTTCAACATCTTTAATCTTACTTGTAGCATGGGGCTTAAATGCCACTACTAGGTCATCTTTTTCTATTCCACAACCATCATCAGAAACTTGGATTTTTGTTATACCTCCATTTTCAATTTCTATTGTAATCTCAGTTGCCCCTGCATCAATTGAATTTTCTACAAGTTCTTTTACAATAGAAGATGGTCGTTCAACAACCTCACCCGCACTTATTCGATTGTATACTCTTGGCTCTAAAACATTAATTGCCATATTATTCCTCCCTTGATTTTGCATCGCCTACAAGGTCATTTAATAAATCAAAAGCCGACATTGGTGAAACCATGTTCATATCAATATCCTTTAGTCTATTCAAAATCGCAATCGCTTTTTTTGTGTTGATTTCTGCCTTAGGCTTTTCATCTTTAAATATATCCAAGTCCAATTTATTGTTGATTTTTTCTAGTCCAACACTAATTTCTTTTGCTCTATCTAAAACTATTTGTGGAAGTCCTGCAAGACGAGCCACCTCTATACCAAAACTCTTGTTTGCTCCACCTCTTACAATCTTTCGCATAAAAATTACATTGTCACCACTTTCTTTAACAGCGATTTTATAATTTTTCACACCTTCCAGCACCCCTTCAAGGTCGGTTAATTCGTGATAATGCGTTGCAAATAAGGTCTTGGCTTTAAATCTTTTGGCTATAAATTCAACAACTGCCCAAGCAATAGACAATCCATCAAAAGTTGAAGTTCCTCGACCAATTTCGTCTAAAATTATTAAACTCTTGTCGGTTGCATTTGCAAGAATTGTTGCAACTTCGCTCATTTCCACCATAAATGTACTTTGCCCAAAAGCAAGGTCGTCGGAAGCACCTACACGCGTAAATATTCTGTCAGTTATTGCAATCTCCGCACTCTTTGCAGGGACATAGCAACCTATATGAGCAAGAAAAGTTATAATCGCAACCTGTCTCATATATGTACTTTTACCTGCCATATTTGGTCCAGTGATAATCATAGTTCTGTCTTCTTCTTGGTCTAAGAAAGTGTCATTAGGAATAAATGTACCATTTCTAACATATTGTTCAACAACTGGATGACGGCCTTCTACAATGCTTATATGATTTATCTTATTATTAATAACTGGCTTAACATAATTTTGTTTTACCGAAACCTGTGCAAAAGAAAGAATTGTATCTATTTCTGCAATAGCCAAAGAAATCTGCTGTATTTGTTTTACATAATCATGAAGATAATCACGAATTTTACCTAAAAGCAAAAGTTCAAGTTTAATCGCATTTTCTTCAGCGTTTGTTATTCTGCTTTCAATATCTTTAAGATCTTCGGTTATATATCTTTCGTTGTTGGCAATAGTTTGTTTTCTTATATATCGAAGAGGAACAAGATCAGAATATTGTTTATTTACTTCTATATAATAACCAAATACCTTATTTGAAGTAATTTTAAGATTTTTGATTCCTGTGGCTTCTCGCTCTTTGGCTTCTAATTCCATTAGCCAACCTTTACCCTTTGTATGAGCCTGACGATAATCATCAAGTTCGCCATTAAAGCCATCTTTAATAAATCCACCCTCTTTTAAAGTTGTAGGACATTTTTCATTATCAACAATAGCCTTTTCAAGTAGATCCGCCATAGCAGAAAAATCCATCAAATTATCCCTGCATGACACAAGTTTGGCACTTCGTGCATTTTTTAAGGCTTCCTTAACAGCAGGAAGTTGTTTTAAAGAATCCTTCAATAACAACATATCTTTTGGAAAAATATTTTTTTCTGCAATTTTACCAGACAATCTCTCAACATCACGAATATATGCAAGAGCCTCTGCAAGTCTATCTCGTACTTGAGTGTTTTTTACAAGTTCTTCAACACTATCAAGCCTTGCATTTATTTCTTGTGAATCTTTCAAAGGCTCATCAAAATACTGACGAATTTTACGCCTACCCATAGGAGTTTTTGTTTTATCAACTATATATAATAAACTGCCCGTCTTTTT
>CAMUNJ010000022.1 GCA_947090235.1 uncultured Bacillota bacterium | reverse complement strand
TAATTTCAAAATCTCTTAAAACTTGATATAAGTTTATTTGACTTCTAAGATGGTCAAACATGGCCTTTTGCACATCATTTAAAGTGTTTAAAAACTTCTCACACTTTTCCTCTATTTCTTGAGCGAACTCATAATTTTCAGAGTCTTGATCGGGCAGAAGCATCAACTCGTCATGAATAATAACATCTATATCTGTTTGCATTTTGTACATATTTTTTCCTCCTTATTTCTTACAATAGTGAGAATATCACTTTTTTATAAAATAGTCAACAAAAATCACGCATATTGTGTAAATAAGTTAACTAATATTTAAAATTTTGTCAATTATAATAGTGAATATAAGTAGAGTAATTAATAAATTGTGGGTGAGTATGCATAAAATTGTAGAAAAAATTGATAAAATAAGAGTTGCTCGTGGTTGGAGTATTTATAAACTTGCTCAAGTGGCTGGTGTGTCACAGCAAACTATTCAAAAATGGTTGTCGGGAGAAAGTTTGCCAACTTTAACAACTTTGGAATTAATTAGCGAAGCCTTTGAAATGACTCTTGCAGAATTGGTTTCTAGAGATGAAGACGAAATGATTGTGGCAACTCCTGAAACTAAGGAAATGTTTGACGCATGGATTACTTTAAGTAAAAATCAAAAAGATGCTGTCAAGAAAATGATAAAAAGTTATAAAGAATAAACCTAGCAAATGCTAGGCTTTTTTGTTAATATAATTTTGAATATATATTTTTTTATTGTTAATATTTGATTATGGAGTATGTTAAAGGTCAACCTTATTTTTGTCAAGATGTAGAAAAAATCAAACAATATCCCTATTTAAACGAGGATATTATTTATGATATTTTAATTATTGGTGGGGGAATTGATGGGGCAATTTTAAATTTTTATCTCTCTCAAAATTACGATGTTGCTTTGGTGGATATGTCGAGATTTGCTAGATGTTGTACTTCTTGTGCCACTGTATTATTAGAATATCAACTTGACGATTATGCCAGTGATTTATTGCAATACATGACTGAGCAAGATATTGTTGATGTTTATAAAATGGGTTTACAAAGTATTGAAATGATAGATCAATTTATTCAAAAGTATGGCAATCATTGTCATTTTAGAAAAGCGGCAAGTTTTATGTATACTAATAGCATTTTTGGTGTTAAGGCTATAGAGGAAGAACATGTTTTTAGAAAAAAGCATGGTTTTAAATCACAACTTATAACCAAAGAAAATAATATTTTTCCATTTGCAATCCAAGCGGGAATTTACAATAGCGATGGTGGAGCAAAATTTAATCCTTATCTTTTTGCAAAGCAAATGATAGAAAATTCTACAAATCAAAGCAGGCTTTTTGAAAACACCAAAATAATAAAGATTATTGAGCATGAAAACTATTTTGAGGCTTTAACTAATTTTGGGAATGTGATAAAATGTAATAAAATTATTTTAGCAACAGGTTTTAATTTTTCTTTAATGAGAGACAAAAACTTATGTGAAAGGGATATTTCTTATACAATTGTGACAAAGCCAATTAAAAATTTATCTTGGAAAGATAATGCCTTGGTGCAAGACGACAAATCTCCTTATCATTATCTTAGAATCCTGCCAGATAATAGATTGATTTTTGGAGGAGAAGATACTAAGTTTAAATTAAAGCCAATAAATGATAAACTTGCTCAAAAAAAATAAAAAAAGTTATTGAAAGAATTGAAAAAAATGTTGCCAGAGTATGCAGACCAGATTTTTGTTGATTATAAATTTTGTGGTGCATTTGGCTCAACAGATAATAACCTTGGCTTGATAGGGCAAACAGAAAATAAAAATTTATATTATTTTTTAAGTGCAGGTGTTAACGGAATTATAAATGCTATGTATGGCGTAAAAATAATAGAAGACTTGTTTAATAATAAACAAAATAAATATACAAAACTTTTTGATCCTTTAAGATAAAAACAGATTTAGTATAGAATTAAACCTGTTTTTTGAATGGTGCCGGTGATTGGGGACGAATCGACACGTCCTCGCGGACACGGGATTTTGAGTTATGGCAAGGCTGTTTTAGGCTGTGTTATTTTCGACTTTTTAAGGCTGTTTAAAACTGCCTAATCTTCCCATAAATAAAGACATTCAGCCATTTTCAACTTCCAAAATCGCTACATCCCTTTAAAATAGGAAATTTTCTCATTTTGAGAAAGTTTTGCAACAAATTGTTAGAAATTTTGAGTATTGCAAGTTTTTTTCTCATATTTATAAGAATCAAATTTTATTTAGAATATAAGCAAATTTTTTAATTTAAACTGCGTAAAGCTTCTTATATTCAAATTTTATAAATCATTGACAAATGATGAATGGAATAGTATAATATATAAAAACTGGGAGAAATAATATGAACAAAATAGCATTTGATTTATATAATTGCCAGACCAATATACTGGCAGACTTTTCAAAATTGTATGATGCGTGTGTTGAATTGGCAGATGTGTTGAAATTGGATTTATATTATAAGCCTACAATTGTTCCATATTTTTATGGAAAGAATGAAATGGACGAAGGCATTTCATGCTTTTGTCTATTTAAAGACAAGAATTCAATTGGAATGTTTACTTTGCACTCTTTTAGCCGAAGAAATACAGTTTATTTTGACATTGTTTCCGAAAAAACTATAAGTGAAAATAATGTGCTTACAAACTTAATTCATTTATTAAACCCTGGCGAAGTTAAAGCCCCTTTGGATATTTCAGGCGAAAAGACTTTTGGACTTGAGATAAAACTGACTGCAAATTCTCAAAAAGAATTTACAATGGATATGCTATACGATTTGCAAAACAAAATAATAAATTCTGTTGATATGACTCAAATCACAAACACAATTGTTGAAAAAAATGATGATGCTGTTTGTTTGGTTTCTTTGATTGCGGAAAGCCACATCGCCCTTTTTTACAATATCAAAACCAAGACAATTTACTTAGATTTATTTTCATGCAAATATTTTAACAAGGATGTAATTTTATCAATTATTAGCGGGGGGGGGATTTTACAGATATCTTCCGTAGATACAAAAACGAGAGGTAGCAGGCACTTTGATAGTGTTATATACACTTTGTCTCAAGAGGAAATCCTTAATATAAAAAGCTATTTACTTTGCTATGGGCTTGCCATTGATGACGATGCTTTTGATTATGTTGTTGCAGAAAAACCTTATATCAAAGATAAGGGTTTTGTCCACGCTTTTAACATTAATATCTGTGGCAGAAATACCTGTGTTTCAACTGCCGAAAAGTTTAGTGGGAACAGTCAGTTTTGTTTGAATTATAATAAGCAGAATAAACAATTTTATATCCATAATAATGAATATAGATATATTCCAATCAATATTTTTGAAGATTTGCCTAAAACTGGCACAATCATTGATGAAATTGCAAAGCCGCATTCTCTTACATGCGTCTCATTGTGGCCAAGTTTAAAGTGTTGCTTTGCCCAAGATAAAGAACAAAAGTGCAAGTTTTGCAGCATTGAAGATAAGGATTATGATATTATCCCTGCCCCACAAGTTATTGCTGGCATAAAAAAGTTGTTTGAAAAAACATATGAATATTCGTTGAACATTGGTGGCGGGACATATAAAAACCCAGATTACATGATTGATTATCTTGCTGATATTATTAAAGGTATCAGAAGATTTTCTAACACTGCAATTTCTTGCGAGATTGCACCGCCAAAAGATTTGAAAAAGTTAGACGAATTGAAGCAAGCTGGTTGCAATTCTTTAATTATAAATTTGGAAGTCGCAAATGATGATTTAAGAGCTGAAGTATGTCCTGCAAAACACAAGATTTCTTACGAACATTATTATGAAACCTACAAACATGGTGTTGAAATTTTTGGAGAAGGTAAAGTTTCTTGTGTTCTTGTTGTTGGCATTCAACCTGATGATAATATTATCAATGAATGTAAAAAATTGGTTTCTATTGGTGTAATTCCAACTTTGATACCTTTCAAAGCAATGGATAATTGCTATTACAACAACCGCGAAAACTGCAATCCTAAAAATTTAGTTCATTGTGCAAAAGAATTGGCAAAAATGCTGTTAAAACATAAATTGTCACCATGCAATCAATTGGGCTGTACAAAGTGTGGTGGATGTTCGTTAGAGGTGGATTATGCGAGAATGCTCCAAAACTTCTAACAATATTCTTTGGATACATGATCCATCTGTTAACCAAGAGAAAGTTGGTGGAAAAGCAAAAAATTTAAATATTTTAAATTCACTTGGCATAAATGTGCCTAATGCTTTTTTTCTAACTTCCGATTTTTTCGATACATTTGCTGAAAAAACAAATCTTAATTTGCATATTGAGAACTTACTTGCCAAGCTTGACAAAACAAATATAAAAGAAATCTCTAAAAATATTAGAAATGAAATTTTAGGTTTGTCAATTCCACAAATATTCATTTCCGAAATTTTTTCTTTTTTTAAAAAGGCTAAATTTAAAAAAGTGTCTGTCAGATCTTCCGCAGTTGGAGAAGATGGAACTAACAATGCTTTTGCGGGTATGCTTGACAGTTATCTTAATGTAGATGAAAATAGGCTTATTGATTCTATTAAAAAATGCTGGAGTTCATTATTTAATGAACGATGTCTTTCTTATAAACTTGCAAAAAAACTGAACAAAAGTTCAAGCATGGCTATTGTTGTGCAAGAAATGATTGATAGCGATTTTTCAGGCGTTGCTTTTTCCAAAAATCCGATTTCATTAAAAAATGAAATTCTTGTTGAATATTGCAAGGGTTTGGGTGAAAATTTAGTGTCAGGTAAAGTCACACCTGACAAAGTTATTGTGGATTATAAAATCAAAGAAAAAAGTATTTCAAATGAAAACAGCTATAATAAAGTCAAAGCAAATATAAAAGAACTTTGCCAAAATGTTGATAAAATTAAAAAATTTTATAAGTATGATGTTGATATTGAATTTGCAATTGCACACGGAGAATTGTATATTTTACAATGTCGCCCTATTACAACTCTTAACAATTTACAAAATCTAATATACAAAAACAAATGGGAATTTTATGTAAAAAGACCATTTTGTTGGCTATTTGAATCTTTCCAAAAATTAGCATTTGATAGTAGGCAACAAAAAAAGATTCTTGGATTTAATTTGTCAACCAACAATTATTTCATTTTGGATGGAATGGAATATTATGTTGAAAATGACCATTCTGAAAGTTTGAAGATATTTGAGACCCTATATAATGCTGACAAAAACTTCTTTAATAAGTATGCAATTTGCATATTTGAAATTATAAATAAAGCACAAACTTATACAAAGCTGTTGGGACAATGCGATTATAAAAAATTATCAAAAAACGAATTAGTGGAACATCTTAAAATTTTCAAAGACAATTACTTGACCACAATAACTCCAACTTTCGCTCGCCCTGATGATTATTTAGAACAGAAGTTCACATCCGAATTGGACAGTATAGAAGCTTTCAACTCAACACAAAAATCTTTAATTTTAAGCAGTCTTGTTTATTATCCAAGAAACTATGCACCGCTTGACTACACCGATGCAATTTTGTCAATCTTAAAAATTTCACAGAAAAAAGCCGAAGGGAAAGATATTGCTTTAGATTTAGAGGAACATATAACAAAATATTCTTGGATGAAAGGTTCATTAAATAAAAAACTGCAAGCATTTACATGGGCTGAATATTTGAAAGATATTGAAAGTTTAGTTTTGGCTGATTCTTATAAATGCAAACTTGAAAATAATAAGACAAAAACAAAAGAAAGTATAAAACAGGTTGAAAAAGCAATAGGTTTTTTGAAAAACTATCCAGAGTTGTTGCAATTATATAATATCATTCGTGACTTTATTTATCTGAGAACAAAACTTTCTGAAGTTTCCGATTATATGTTTTATATTTTCAGAACAGGGCTTTTAAAAGAAGTCGGAGAACGCATTACTCTAAGAGATAAAGATATTGTCGCATTAAGTGTTGACGAAATACTTGATAGGCTTTTAAATAATACAGATTATTCAAATTTAATTAATGACAGAAAGGTTGGTTATTGCCTATTAAAATCAAATGGGATATGGTATGATGTTTTTGGAATGCAAGCACAAAAAATCTCGAAACCATTTAAGATGATAGATAAGAAAATCAAAAATAGAAGTGTAGAACGAGAAATTTATGGGCAAGTCGCAACACAAGGTTATATTGTTGGAAAAGTAAAAATTATCAATTCATTAAAAGATTTAAGTAAAATTGAAACCAATGATATTATTGTTTCATCAATGACTACGCCAGAATATGCTTCTGCAATTGAAAAAGCTGGTGGATTTATTACGAATGAGGGAGGAATCACTTGCCACGCAGCAATAATTTCAAGAGAATTTAATATTCCTTGTGTTGTTGGAACTAAAAATGCAACAACACTATTGAACGATGGGCAAAAAGTTGAATTAGATGCTTTCAATGGAATAATAAGATATTGATTTGTAGTTATGACAAGTAAAATTTGGCTTGTCTTTTTTATTAGTGCAAAGTGACAAACTTTGAAAAATTTCAACCTCTAACCGATTTCAAAAAGTTGTTCCTATTTAGTATGAGGGGTAAAAAATTCTCGTGGTATTAAACATTGATATCACTGCTTTTTTAATATAAAAACAAAATAAAAATTTTTAAATGTATCAGTTATTGAAACCTTAACTTCTGACAATTTTATTCAATGATTTTTTCAAACATAAATCTTATGAAGAACGATCACAGATTAGAGACAACATAACACAAAATAAATTTTAGACGATTGTTAGAAAATTGTTAGAAAAATCAGTTTTTGTATAAATTCAAAAACAAAAAACCAATGTATATTTTGCAAAGTTTAAATTGAAATTGTTAGAAAAATGTGAAAATTGTTAGAAATTTTCTATTTGCAATTTGAGTATAAAAAAATACCTAAATAATCTATATCTAGGTAGAATTGTGGTGCCGGTGGTCGGGGTCGAACCGACACGTCCTCGCGGACACGGGATTTTGAGTCCCGCGCGTCTGCCATTTCACCACACCGGCATAAGGAATTTATTGATATTTTTGCTTTGTTAGAATAGCATATTTTTATTATTATTGCAAGTGAATTATCAAAATAAAATAAAAAATCACGAGAAATCGTGATTTTTTAATCTAATCTTAGTTCAGTTGCATCTTCTGGAATTAAGTTTTTACATTTTTCGCATATTGCTGTATAAACTGAATCATCAGGCTTTTTTTCATAATATGACCACTCTGCATTAAATATCATTGTTTTTGGATTGTTGATATCATATGTATGTGGTGTAATATCAGCAAGACCATAACCATAAGTATGACGCAAACCACAAAGAGATTGAAATTTAGTTGTACCTATATGTAAAGAATAAAAGTTTTTATTTTCTTTTATACAAACATATGTAGAACAATCTTGAAAGGTTATCGGTTTATCTTTTTCACGAGAACATCCTGCAAATGCTGGAATAAATAAAGATCCGGCCAAAATAATAGATGCAATTTTAAATTTTTTCATAATTTTCTCCATTAATTTTAATTATAACAAAATTATACCATTATTTTTTTGCTTTGTCAATAGCAGTATTTAAAATCCTTAAATTTTAAAAATTATAAAAATAGACTAATTTTGAGTTTTATTAATGTCTTTGACTGTATATTGTAGTCAGCATTTCGTCAAAAATCGACATTTTGTAAAAAAATCATTAAAAAATCAAAATTTGTTGGCAGTAAATATTGACTTAACAATTTTAGAGCATTTATAATCGGTCTTGTAAAAGGGGAATTTTTATGAAAAATAATATTTGGGCTAAAACAATTTTATCTGTTTATCGTTATCTTGAACGAATCTGCGATTCTATTGATAAAATGGTAGAAACAAAGGCAATGAGTTCTTTTTATGTTTATAGCAGCAATTTTGCGGAGAGCAGTGTTATCAATATCGCTGATAAACTTATTGCTTTGACTGAACGAAAAAAGACCTTGATAAATTTAAAGGTCTTAGTTTGTGATGCATTAAAAAAATGTGACACTACAAATGCTCAAATTTTAATTGAAAAATACATTGACGGAGATAAATCTAATGATATTGCTCAGCGTCATGGGCTTCCACAGCGAAGTTATTTTAGAAAACTTGGGGGAGCAGAAAGTGATTTTTTACAGCAGATGGCAAGGTTAGGATACAGGGAAGAAAATTTATCTAACTTTCTTGCTGGAGAGAAGTGGATTTTGGAGGTTTACTCAAGATATTCGAAAGAAGAAAAAGAAGATATTGAGTTTAGCGACAACAAAATTAACAAATTTGCGATTTCTTAATTTTAAGTCAAGTCATTTTCATCAAATTCAAAATAATCGCCATGGCGTTTTCGTCTTACATGTTTATGTTTGTTTGAATGTTTGCTTGACTTTTCATTAATCAATGTTGGTTTTATAAGAAGATATAGAATAACAACACATGGGAGGCTTACTCCAACTATAATCAAAGTTTTTGCAGTTCCTGAAAGGTGAGTACTTGGTGAATTTGGTGCGACTGGCAGAGGAAAAAGGTCGCCTTCTATTTTATCAAATTCTTCCATGTTTAGTGGGATATTTGTAAGTTCGTCACAGAAACTTGAATAAAGATAGCCAAATTGAGATTGGTCTTCATCTATAAATTTACAATAATACCAAATAGTTGATTTTTTGGGAACTAACTCATCACCTTCAATGCTGCCATAATAAAGTAGATTATCTTCGAGATAGGATATTTTTGTTATAACATTTAAAGGATTTTTTCTAGGAGTAGAACGCATTTCAATACCATCAAGTGCGAAAACGCGGAAGTTGGCAAAGTTTGCATAAGGTGATAGAGGTGTACCATTCATTGGGGTCACTTCTTCTTTTTTTACATAGCCAGTTTTATCGCCATATCTACAAGAATAAAATTTGTCATTTGCATCGGCAGTTAACAAAACAAAATAACTTGCTGGAAGTTTGAAAAGTCTAAATTCTATAGAATCATTAGGTTGCTCAAAAAAATACACTTCGTCGCGTGTTATTTTTGCATAATATTGTTTTGGCGTTTCGTCCGCACTTAAAATAATACTTTGGGCAGGAGTTGCCAAAGTTGTAAAACTAAATAATATTGTCAAAATAGAAAAAATTATCTTTGTCATAGGCTAATTGTAAAACACATTTTAGAAATTGTTGATATACAAAATTGTAGAAATATTACAAAAAATGACTAAATTTAGAAAATTCAAATAGGAGGCAGGCTTTGAATAGAGAAATCAAGAGATTAAAATTGATCGAAAGCGAGTTGGATAAACGAAATCATTGTGATAATTTAAAAAAATATAATAAAGGCAAAGTAATTCATCACAAACAAGTTGAGTTTCACAAATGTCCAAAAAAAAATAGGTGGGTTTTTGGAGGAAACAGAACAGGTAAAACAGAATGTGGAGCAGTGGAGGTTGTTTATCTTGCTAGAGGTATTCATCCATACAAACAAAATAAGCCATGTGATGGTTGGGTTGTTAGTTTATCTAAGCAAGTTCAAAGAGATGTGGCTCAAAGTAAAATTTTAAATTATTTACGCAGAGATTGGATACAAAAAATTGTTGTATCTGCGGGTAGTCAAGATAGTCCTGAAAGCAGTATTATAGATTTTATTTTGGTAAAAAATGTATTTGGATCTATTAGCAAAATTGGCTTTAAAAGTTGCGATCAAGGTCGCGAAAAATTTCAAGGTGCTTCTTTGGATTATGTTTGGTTTGACGAAGAGCCACCCTTTGAGATTTATCAAGAATGTCGCATGAGAGTTTTGGACAGATGTGGATTGATATTTGGAACTATGACACCTTTAAAGGGACTAACTTGGGTATACAATCATATTTATTTGAATGAGTATAACGATCAAGAGGTTTGGTATCAAGAAATTGAATGGGCTGACAATCCCTTTTTATCTAAAAAAGAGATACAAGCATTATCTGCTAGTTTAAGCGAGGAAGAACTGGAAAGCAGGAGATATGGCAAGTTTATTCAAGCGGGAGGAATGGTTTATCCTGAATTTGATCAACAAATTCATGTGATAGAACCTTTTGAAGTCCCACTAGAATGGCAGGATAATATATCTATTGATCCAGGTCTAAAAAATCCACTTTCTGCACACTGGTATTGTGTAGATTTTGATGGAAATGTTTATGTGGTTGCAGAGCATTTTCAAGCAGGTGTAGAAGTCAGTGAACACGCAAGAAAGATAAAGGAGATTTGTGCTAGATTAAATTGGAAGACTTCAAATAGTGGCATGATAACTGCGTTGATAGATTCTGCGGCTCAACAGAGAACTTTGGCAAGTAGCAAAAGCGTGGTCGATTTATTTTATAATGAAGGGATACTTGTAAATCCAAAAGTAAATAAGGATTTATTTAGTGGAATAAGTGTTGTTAAAAGATATTTAAAGGATGGTGAAGGCAAAGCACATTTATTTATTTTCAAAAATTGTGTAAATTTGATAAGCGAACTTAAATCTTATTGGTGGGGTAACGA
>CAMUNJ010000021.1 GCA_947090235.1 uncultured Bacillota bacterium | reverse complement strand
AAGCGAACAAGGAAGCTGGGCTTGATATGATAATTAAGCATATAGAGCAAGTTTGCCCAATTTTAAACAAGTTTGAAACTACTATAACTGGTGTTGAAGTGGGATTGATAGGGCCATGGGGAGAGATGCATACCAGCACGATTGCAAACAAAGAAAACATAAATCCTATCATTGACATATTTTTAGATAAGACAAATAATCTCCCGATTTTGGTTAGAACTACAAATATGATTTATAATTATTTAGGTATAACAATCAACGATATAGACAATTACAAGATTGATAGCACAAACAAAGCCTATTGGCTTGGACTTTATAACGACGGTTATTTAGGTACTCCATCAGACCTTGGGACATACACAGAGCGTGAAAAAGAAATTGAGTTTTTAAGTCAACAAACAGGTCATTTGCCTTTTGGTGGAGAGGTGGTTGTTCCAGACAGCCCACTTCATGATATTGAAAATTGTTTGCCAGAAATGGCTCAAATTCATTTGAATTATTTAAATGTTGAGTGGAATAATTCAGTTATAGACAAATGGAAAAATTCAATTTACACTCAAAGTTGTGGAAAGGATGAAAATTATTATGGGCAGTCTGCTTTCACATATATCGAAAATCATATGGGTTACAGATTTATTTTGACTAAATCTGTGTTTGAGTTCTCAGACCGCTTTGACAAACTCAATATAAAATTATCATTGGACAATGTCGGGTTTGGTAATTTAAATAAATCTAAATTTGCAAAAATTCTTTTTGTTAATGATAATGGTGAAATCAAATATTCAAAGCAAATACAAAAGTTTGACGGTGGAGAGAATATAGAGTGTTCATTAGATATAAATTTTGATGATGGCAAATATCAAGTTTATTTGGCCTTATATGGAGAAGAAGTTGATGGAACTCTAACTTACAATTTACAATTTGCAAATTGTGACATCTGGGACAATACTTTAAAAGCAAATAAAATTGGTGAAATAGATATAAAAAAGATATAAATATTTAGCATAAAAAAAGATTTAGATGAGAGTTACAATATTTATAAACAAGGCAAAAATTGGTATTGTCTATTGAGAACATGATTTTTACAATCAATTCTTATATTTATACAATTCTCACAGCACAAAAAGTTAAATGAAGGAGATTTTAAAATGACAAAAGAAAAGTTGTTTGAATTTGTTAAAAAGCAAAAAACCGCATTCATTTCATCAATTGATAAAAATGGTTATCCAGTAATAAGAGCAATGCTATCTCCAAGAGAAATTGACGGCAAAGATATTTATTTTTCAACGAATACATCTAGCAAGAAAGTTGAACAATATCAAAAGAATAGCAAGGCTTGTGTATATTTTTATAAGAGAGGGAAATTTAAGTATCAAGGTGTAACTATTAAAGGAACAATGCAAGTTTGCACCGATCAAGAAACCAAGGATAGAATTTGGAGATTTGGTGACAAATTATTTTACAAGAAAGGTGTTACTGATCCAGATTATTGTGTATTGAAATTTACCGCACAAGAAGGTGAATATTATTGTGATTTTAAAATTGAAAATATAGAATTTGAGAATTTAAATAATTTAAAAGTTTGCAAAAGTAAGAAAAATATGATAAAATAAAATCAAGTTAAAAGTAACTTGATTTTATTTTTTCCTGCCAATGAGGATATGATTAGAATACATATATTTGAACTCGTTATGTTATTCTAGATATTGCTCAAACAAAATTTATGAAGTCGGCAAGAAGGGAGTCGTTTGAGAGTTATGTTTTCTATTCTGCAGCATTGATTGTGCAATTAAGTTTTGTTTTAGGAGTAGGATTAATTGGATAAAAAAACACGGGATTGCCGTGTTTTTTTTATTAATAAATTACTATTGAGTCTATATTTGTTTCGCCTAAGCATCTTATTTCTACTGTATGGTTTGTATTCTGCAATTCTGACGAGATATACGATGCGATTATTGGGCTATTATCTTGTTTTAAATCTATCGAATTTACCTTTCTTCCATCTATATAAACTTCAAAATTTTTACCAAATTTAGATGATGATAGGAGGGCAAGGCGAGTACCTGTAAAAGTAAAGTTTATTTTTGAGCCTTGATTTGCTTGATATACATGACCAAATGATGAATGGGTTTGTTTACCTGTCCAAGTTCCTATCTTTGTAAACATTGCGTTATCTAAATTATATTGTTTACCGCCTGCAATATTATTACTAAATTCGATATTAGCAATAGCAGCAAATCTTCCTTGCACGGTTTTTCTAATAACAAGTTTATAGTATCTAAATGAAGTTCTATCAAAACTCAACTGCATAGTTATTCCATTTACATTACCATTTTCTACATTAGCAATTTCTCGCATAGTTTGTAGAGTCTCACCTAGATAGAGTGTAAAGGAATTTGGTGTTTGATTTTGGTTTGCTGCACCATTATTCAATCTTCCTGTTAAAACTAATTTGTCTGCTTGAATAATTTTGCCTAAGTCAACGGTCAATTCCCATGGCTTGGCTGCTGTGACAACTGCAGGGGAAGAACAAGAAGTAGAAAGGTCATTATCAAACAAATTTTCTATTGGATAATTAGGAGGGCATTGAGGATCTCCAACAACGCTTTGGTTTAAGTGGTTATAATTTACACTATATGTGTAATTATAAGACCTAGTATAGAAATAGTCTGTTTCAAAAGAATCGTTTGAAGGGAATTGATAATCTTCTCTATAAGCATTTATATAAGAAGGTTGTTTATTTGAAGCAGGAGGGATAAGTTGAGCGTTATTTGCTTCGGCTTCACTAACCTCATTGCCTTGATAGTCATAATAATGTGTTTCTGTTCTATAAGCTTCTTCGGCTGAAGATACTTCATTGCCATTTTTATCATAATATTTATTAACAATAGTAAACATTGGTTCTGTCCATTTGGCGTAGCCAAGACCTATAAAACTTTTTGCTGAATCTTTTACTATCAAAACTGATTTAAAATAAATCCAAGAGTTTTCTTCAACTTCAACATCAAAGTAAGTGCTAGGGTTGTTTGGATAGAAACTGCTTCCACTTCCATTTTTAACAGTAGCACCAAGAGTATAAGTTTCGCCATCATTTATTGAATAATAAACTGCACAATTATTTCTTCCGCGAAGATAAATTCTATATTTACCTGCTTCGTTAAAATATAATTTACCTTTGAGTTCTGCAATAGAGTTATCTTTTAAGAAATGAATATCTGGAGCATTTGGATATTTATCATGATTTTCTTGTGTATTAGGATAATACCAAATATCTGTATTACAATTTTGCACCGGATTTGTATGTTCGTCAACGCTCACATCTGTATAACCTTGGAAATTGTTTTCGAGAGCAGTTTGAGCATCCGCATACATTGATTGAGAAGAATATGAATAAGTTGTTCTTGTCAAGATATTTTTATTAGTTTCATGAGATTGTTCAAATTCAAGAACAAGGTCTACATCTTCAACATCAAAAGCATTATCTGTTTTTGTAATTTGTAAAGTTGCAATGATTTGTCCTGAAAGTGCATCTTTGCCAGGTTTATATTTGTAGTGGAAATCATCAATTTTTTCTATGCTTCCATTGCTTGGTTGTGTTATGCTAGAAATTCTATATTCAAAACCTTCTGGAAGAACAACACTTCCGCTTTGATATTGACCTCCATCAGAAACTGTATATTTGCTTAAGTCTATTATAAATTCGTCTGAATATGGGATTACATAAGGTTGCATTGTTTTGAAATATTTTTTGACGCCATCATACATATAACTTCTTCCTGTTTGATAAACAGAGGATACAGGAACAAAAGTAGGGTAGCCAACAGCCTCTTGTTTCCATTTTAAAGCAGTGGCTTCATCAATACCATTTAATATATCCTTAAAGAAGTAAGTCATATCGTTATGAGTTATGTCTTGCCAAGCCCTTAGATAGCCAGAATAAGTTTGACCATAACTTTTTGATTGTTGTCTAAATTTTGATTGAATATAATTATCTGCTCCAAAGTTGTGGAGAAGGGTAGAGTATAAAGTTAAGCCTTGATTTCCATTACTTGGAGTTTGACCTTTAGAAATTTTTAAAACTTCATTCAAAGCCCAAGTAGCACTTGTATAACTATTCCATCCACCTAATCCTGCAGAACCATATCCTGCAATACCTCTAGAGGAGGATATTTTTGTGAATAAAGCATAAGAAACTAAAGTCATGCCATTATTTGTCACTTCACCACCATTTCCAACTCCATACCCTTGGAAGTTGTGATGATATTCATGGAAGTTTCCCCAACCGCCTGATGTAACAATGCCGTTATAATTTAACGAATTAGTCATCCAACCGAGAGGGCAGTTTACAGAACTTCTACCAGGAAAAGCAACTGCTGCACCTGCGGCAACAAATGCGTCATATAGGAAAACTACGCCTTGGCTACTTCCAGTAGTAGTTACGCTTGAAACTTTTTCCCAGAGTATAGCGGCTTTGTATAAGTCATCATATGAGTATTTAGCGGCATATGCTTTTGGGCCTGAATGGAGAACTCCATAGTTCCAAACCTCTAAGTCAAAATATGGTACAGAAGATTTTTTGTTTTCTTCAAATTCTTGTTTAGTTGTGCTTCCTAATATAAAGTGAGAATAAGCAACACCTCCAGAAATAGTTGCGGTAAATGATGCACGAGTATTTCGAATGTAAAGTGGTCCACCAACAAAAGATCCAACATATGCAGTATAAACACCATTCTCAAGCGTAGCGGTATTTTTATTTACATTCATTGTATTTAAAATGATAGGGAAGCGTTGCATTTGTCCTTTTGCAGTCCAAATATTATTTGCTTGACCATTATATAATGCTTGACCGATATGAATAGTCAATCCTCCAGTTGCATTCATATCTTCTTCACTAATTTGAATTTTTATTTTTTCGCCTGCAGGGGCATATACGCCTGTTACTGAATAACTATTATAGCCACGAGGTCTTATAGTCACTTCTTTTATAATTCCTGGCTCATCGTTAGAAACATCTCCCATATATAAACCTACGGAAGCAGAATGTTTATATAGTTTTCTTTGTTTTTTATTTTTGTCAAGTGCTGGAATAGGTTCTGCTGTTGTGCCTGTATAAAGATTTCCATCTTTATCCATCCAAGTATATCCGCCGCCATTACCAGAATTATTGTGAGTTCCATTTGCACAAAGATAGTTTGATTCTGAAATCAAAGCATTTCTTGCTTTTATGTTTGCACTAGAATTTCCTATAACAGTAGACAAGGTGTAGCCATATTTAGGATAAACTCCAAGTCCTTCATCTCTAGTTTTTTGAGGGATATTTCTTTCTACCTGTCCAATAACTCGTCCAGAATAGCCGACCATTGTTGTGTTTTTATAATTATTGTCATAGTCATATTGTGTGATTTCATTTTCTTTATAAAAAGTTTCGTCACCTAAAGTTACATTTTGATATGGGTCGCTTGGTTTAAGTTCGCCACCCAAGTTGTAAACGCCATTTTCTGGAACTGGAATTGTAAAGCCATTTGGGTTTGTAGCATCTCTAAGAGGCTTCAATCCCCAGACAAGTCCTAAAATAATTCCGATAACAATAAAGCCGGTTGCAAAAAGAATAAGAACTTCTTTGCTCTTTTCCGACAATTGCTTTTTAGGCTTTTTGTTTGTTTTAGAAGGTTTAGAATTTGGTTTCTTTGTGGTGTTTGTAGTTTTAGTTGTTTTATTTGCTGTATTAGTTTTGCTAGCACTTGTATTATTCAAAGAACTTTTAGAAACAGAAGCCTTGTTTGCTGGTTTAGCAGTTGTATTTTTGTTAGTTGTATTAGTTGCTGTCTTAGTAGAAGGCTTTGTTGCCTGCGTCTTTTGTGTTGTTTTATTTTTGATATTTTTCTCTATCATAAATTCTCCTTTCTTAATAATTAGATAGTAAAAATTACAATATTTATAATATCATGTAAACCACTTGGATGTCAACTAAGATTGACAAAATTATATCTAGTTTAAATTATATAAAATTCGACTTTTTTGATTGCATTTTGTGTACAAATATAAATTTTTATGATATAATAAAAATTATCTTAGATGCGAGAAAATTATGTTATATTACACAAATTTTAAATCACCGATTGGCATTTTAACAATTGTCAGTGATGGTGAAAGTTTAATAGGACTTTGGATTGCAGGGCAGAAATACTTTTTAGGAAAAGTGGAAAGGCGATTAACTGAAAAGGCAGACCTTGAAATTTTTAAACAAACTAAAATTTGGTTACAAGACTATTTTAATGGACTCAATCCTAGCTTGTGTAAATTGAAACTTGCACCCGATGGAAGCGACTTTGCAAAAGAAGTATGGAAGGTTTTGTTAGAAATTCCATATGGAGAAACTATAACTTATGGTGAAATTGCAAAAATTATTGCTCAAAAGTTTGGAAAAAGAAAAATGTCGGCTCAAGCAGTAGGTGGAGCAGTTGGGCATAACCCAATATCTATAATAATCCCATGCCATAGAGTTGTAGGGACAAATGGCAACTTGACAGGTTATGCTGGCGGTTTAAACCTAAAAGTTAAATTGCTTGAGCATGAGGGGCTTGATTTGACTAAATTTAGTTTTCCAAAAACAAAATAAAAGGAGAAAATATGGAAAGAAAGGAATTTGTAAATCAAGTATTTAGAAAATTAGAAGAAAATCATATATATCTTTATCATGATATACAAAAGGAAGAGTTTGAAAAACATAAAAACAAATTTTTAGAGAATGTTGATACATTAGATCAAACACATTTTGACGCTGGAATGCTTAAACTTTTTGCTTTATTCAAAGATGGGCATACTTTTTATGATGCTATAAAATTTGATTATGTAAAAGCTGAAATTACACTCATAGAAAAAGATTTTTATATAAAACATGATGAAAATTTTAAAAAGATTGAAAAGATAAATGGTCATAAAATTGAAGAGGTGGTTGAAAAACTGAAAGAGTTTGTGCCTTATGAAGTTGAAACTTGGGCCTATTCTAGAATAGCAAGCGGTTTAATTTACTCACCAAAAGCAATGGAAATGATAGATTGCGGTTTGAATAAAAGTCAAATTATTTATGATTGTGAAAATGGTGAAAAAGTTATTGCTAAAATGCCTACACTAGAAGAGAAAAAACAGCAATCAAAAAGAAAACCATTTTATGAAAGCAAAAAGTTTAATAATGATGAAATTTTATATGTTCGTTATCGCGTTTGTGCAGATATGAAAGATTATCCTTTTGCAAAGTTTGTTGAAGATATTGCGAAGAGTTATAAGGAATTGCCAAAGGCCTGCTTAGTTGATGTGAGATATAACACAGGTGGAAACGATGTTGTGATATTTCCTCTTGTAGATTGGCTAAAAGAAAATAATATAAAATCATATGTGTTGATGAATGGAACCACCTTTTCAAGCGGAACATTTGCTTTAGGGAAATTGAAAAAAGATTTAAATGCAATATTAATCGGAACTGAAGCAGGTCAACCAACATTGCAGTATGGAAATATTCGTTATGAAAATGTGGATGGTAAGGAATTTACTTATTGTACAAGATATTTTGAACTGACTTCATGTCATGATAAAAATGCCCCTGTTGAATATTTTAAAGGAAGTGGTATAGAGTATTTTGATTATGCTGGTATTATCAAGCCTGATATAAGAATTGAAAATAAAATTGACGATCTTAATAGAGGAGTCGATACTCAACTTGAGGAAAGTTTAAATTTGATAAAAAATGAAATTGATATAACTAAAGAAAAAGAAAGTGAATAAAAGACTAATAAATTTAGTCTTTTTTATTGATATTAATTGACAAAGGATTTTATTTTACATATAATAAAAACAAGTGTTGCAAAACAAGCGTTTTAGATAAAGGAGGAGGTTATGCCACCTATCGCAAAGTTTAAGAAACAAGAGATTGTGGATTGTGCATTAAAAATTATAGAATTAAGGGGGGGGGACGCTCTTACTGCTCGAAGTTTGGGTGAGAAACTCGGATCTTCGCCACGCCCAATATTTACGATTTTCCAAAGCATGGAAGAAGTTTTAGCTGAGGTAATGAAAAAAGCTTATGGGATATATCGGGAATATTTAAATCAAGGGTTGAAAGAAAGGTATCCATTTAAGGGTGCGGGCAAAGCTTATATTCGTTTTGCTGGTGAGCATCCAAAACTATTTCAACTTATGTTTATGAAGGAGGCCAAAGATGTGCCAAATATTCATCAAGTTTTGATGAATGTTGAGGAAAATTATAACCAAGTATTGAGTTCTATCACAACCTCGCATAATATTAATAAAGAGATTGCTGAAAAACTTTATCAACACCTTTGGATTTATTCACATGGAATTGCCGTGTTAATAGCTACCCAAGTTTGCAAATTTACGCAAGAAGATATAGAGAAAATGTTAACAGAAGTTTTTATAGGGCTTTTAACAAGTTTTAGAAATAAAGGGGAATAAAAATGGCTGAGATTTTGAGAGTTGAAAATTTATGTAAAAATTTTGGAGATTTAAAGGCTGTTGATAATCTTTCTTTTAAAGTAGAAAGTGGTAAACTTTTTGCTTTTTTAGGTCAAAATGGTGCAGGCAAAAGCACTACAATCAACATGTTGATTGGAACTTTAGAGCGAGATAATGGTAATATTGTTTATGCGGGAGATAAATCTTTTAAAGATTTTAAAGAAAAGATAGGTGTAGTTTTTCAAAACAACATTTTAGACGAAGCATTAACTGTAGAAGAAAATTTAAAACTTTTTGGTCGACTTTATTCTAAAAACAATGAAAAAATCAAAGAACGATATCAAAATTTGGCTAATCTTTTGGGGTTTAAAGAATTTGAGAAAAAGAAATTTAAATCTCTTTCGGGAGGTCAAAAGCGTAGAGTGGAAGTTGCTAGGGCTTTATTTAACACTCCAGAAATCTTATTTTTGGATGAGCCAACTACAGGGCTTGATCCTAAGACTAGAATTGATGTTTGGAAGATTATAAACGAAATCCGCAAAAGTACTGGAATGACTGTATTTTTAACAACACATTATATGGAAGAGACTAATGATGCCGATGAGGTTGTTATTATTCATAATGGCAAAAAGATTGCTCAAGGTAGCCCAAGCGAACTTAAAGAAAAATATTCTTCTGATCGCATAAAAATTGTACCTTATAATGTTGAGGAATTTGAAAAAAATGTGAAAGAAATATCTTACACAAAAATTGCAGATATATATGAATTTTTATTTAAAAATTCTCAAGAAGAAATTGAATTTTTAAATAAGGTTAAAAGTCAAATAAAATTCTTTGAAGTTATTAAAGGTAGTATGGATGATGTTTTCTTAAATGCATTGGAAGAAGTGAAAAAGGAGGAGAATAAATGAAAAATATTTTAGCATTGACTAAAAGAAATTGCCTTTTATTTATAAGAAGCAAACAAGTTGTTTTTTCTTCACTAATTTCAAGCATAATTTTGATTGTTTTATATTTTCTATTTATTGCAAACTTATATTCTCAAGGATTTAACGAACTTATGGGGTCAAATCTGTCGACCAATCAAATTCACGCCATGATTTATATTCAAATGATTATGGGAGTTTTGGTTATAAACTCAGTATCACTTTCTACTGGTATGTTTCAATTTATGGCAAGAGATATTGAAATTCAAAAAACAAATGCGTTTTTATTGACAAAAACAAAGCCTTATCAAATAATGCTTTCTTATTTGATTTCCGCCTTATTAGTTTCTTTTTTGCTTAATTTGATAACTTTAATTGTTTCGGTGATAATTATTGGTGCTACAACTGGCATATGGTTGGGTGGCGGTGCATTTTTTGCTATTGTTGGAGTTATGCTATTATCTACTATTATTGGTTGTGCAATTATGTTACTTATAACTTCAATTGTCCGCTCTTCGGTTGCTATTGGCGTTATTAGTGGATTTTTAGGGTCGGTTTTGGGATTTCTTTGTGGTATTTATATGCCATATTCAAACATGGGGAAAGAAGCAGTTTATGTTGGCTCTTTGCTTCCTTTTACTCATCTAACAATTTGGCTTAAGCAAATAGCATTGGGCGATATATTTAAACAAATAGGAATTCCTCAAGAAGTACAATCTTCAATTCTAGAGCAAGGGTTTTCTGCAAGCAATGTTGGACTATGTGGTGCAAATATTCCTCTTTGGGGAATGATATTGATGAGTGTAGGTTTTGCTATTTTATGCTTTGCTATTTCAATTTTCTTTTTAACTAAATTATTTAGGAAACAAAAAACTATAAAAATAAAAACATCAAAGAGTTAAAAATGTTTTGTTAGTTTATAATTATTTGATATATTATATTAGAGGTCGTTATGGAAGAAATGTTGGATACTTTTGATATTGATGGAAATTTTCTAGGAATTAAGTCTAGAAGTTTTTGTCATAGCGAAAATCCAGGAGTTTATCATAAACCAGTTTGGATTTGGATTAAGAATGGCGAGGGGGGGGATTTTAGTTCAAAAGCGGGCCCTAACCAAGAAGAAAAGTCCAGGGAAATGGGATATGCCTGCCGCAGGCCATGTGGACGCAGGAGAATCTTGTTTGCAGGCTTGTGTTAGAGAAACTAAAGAAGAGATAGGATTAGAGTTCAAAAAAAGTGATTTCATATTCTTAAAGGAGTGGATAAATCAAAAAGGATGGGAACTAGCACAGATTTATCTTTTAAAAACCGAAGCGAAAATAGATGATATGCATCTTCAAGAGGAAGAGGTGGAAGAAGTTAAATGGTTTTGTTATGATGAATTTATAGAACTTCTATATTCAGATAAATTTTGCAATCATGCAAAAGAATACAAGGACTGGGTAGCTGAAATATTAAAATAAAAGGAAAGTTTTATGCAAAATTTTGGAATGAGTATGTTATGGTTTTGGGTTTGTTATATCATTGTTACTTTAATTGGTATGTTTCACACAATTTTTAATATTTGTGTTCTTCATATGAAGTC
>CAMUNJ010000020.1 GCA_947090235.1 uncultured Bacillota bacterium | reverse complement strand
TGTTTGAATAGATAAATGTAAAATCAAAATTGAACAGGGAGAAATTTGTACTCAAGAACAAATAAAACAAATGGTAGATGAAGCAAAAACTGCAGAATTGCAAGAGATTTTTCAATTATAAAAAGGTGTTTTTAAAACACCTTTTTTAAATTCGTTGATTAATTTTAATTATATCTAAACAATTTTGTATTGTTTCTTCAAGAGTTTGATTTGAGGAATCAATAATGATAGAATCTTTTGCAGGCTTAAGAGGAGAAATTTCACGATTTATATCACGATAATCTCGTTCGCGTAAATCCTTTAAAACCTCTTCATAAGAGGGTGCATTTGGCTTGTTCTTAATTTGCTCATAACGACGCTTAGCCCTCACCTCTTCACTAGCAGTAACAAAAAATTTGTAATCTGCATTAGGCAACACCTCAGTGCCTATATCACGACCTTCCATAACAACATTGTGAGTATTTGCAAAGTCGCGTTGCAAGGACAAAACTTTTGCTCTCACAACAGCAAAAGGTGAAACTTTGCCAGCCATAACTGATGTTTCTTCTAGCCTTAAATAAGGAGTATAATCAAACTCATTAACAAATACATGTTGAACATCTTCAATAAATTCCACCTTAATATCAACAGAAGAAATAAAATCTTCCATCTTCTTTTGATTAGGCTCTCCAAGTCCTCTTTTCATAAACTCACAAGCAAGCCCTCTATAAATAGCACCTGTATCAAAAGTATTAAATCCTAATCTTTTTGCTAATCCTTTGGCAAGCGTGCTTTTGCCACTACCTACATTCCCATCAATAGCAATATTGATCATAATCCCTCCCTTTTGAATTTAGTATAACAAAATAGAAAAAGAAATACAAATAAAATTGCTAAAAATTTATATGTGTGCTAAACTATACATATGAATAATATTGCATTTAAACCTTATTACAATAAAGATAGTAAAGTTCTAATTCTTGGCTCTTTTCCAAGCATAAAAAGTCGACAAGATGGCTTTTATTACGGCAATAAACAAAACAGATTTTGGAAAACAATAGCAAATATATTTGAAGAGCCTCTCCCTACTACAATAATAGAAAAACAGACTCTGCTTAACAAATATAAAATTGCCCTTTATGATATCGTTGAAAAATCACCCCTAAAAGGCTCAAGCGACCTCGAGTTACAAAAAGATTATACCTTGATTTCAAATCTAGATAAACTTCTTCCACCTTATACTAAAGTAGAAAAAATTATATGTAATGGAAAACTTGCATATAATCTAACTATACAAAACTTTAACCTGCAAGTCCCAGTTATTTATATGCAATCAACAAGTCCAGCAAACCCTAGATATAATTTAAAAGATTGGCTAGATGAACTTATCTTTTTAAAATAAAAAATAGTTTTAATATCTTTAAAACATTAAAACTATTTTTTATTTAGGAATATATCCAAAAGGTCTTATTCTTTCGGCATCAATTTCTATAGAAAACAAAAGTTTTTCTCCAAATTTACGAAACCGAACATTTACTGGAGAAGAAAGCGAGATATAATTTTGTATAATAGGTTCAAGTTCTCCCTTCAAAACTTCGCAAACATACTGAGGATTATCGCACTTGTCCTTTCTTAAAAGAGAAGATAACCTATTTATTGATGGTTCACTTATCTCATATTTCATAAATCACCTATACCTTTTTCTTAATGTTTCGTTTTAAATAGCCAAAAAGTCCACGATATTTGTATGTGCAATCAAAAATCTTTTTAGAGCCATTATGAATATTTTCACTTAAGAGAGTAAATGATCTCGCACTTTCTACAGAATTTAAAAATCTTCCTGTAGAACAACTTGTACCAATGGCATCGTCTTCTGGAATTACACCTAATAGAGGAATATTTAATGCCCTAACAATGTTTTCTATATTCATAAACTCACCGCTTAAAAGCAAATCTCCTCTCATGCGATTGATTACCAACCCTTTGCTTTGAAGGTCATATTCATTAAGTAACCCCAAAACCTTGCTTGCATCTCTAATACTTGAAAGATGTGGAGTCACAACGATAATTGCTTCATTTGCAGAAAATACGGCTCTATGAAAACCCGCTTCAACACCGGCTGGACAGTCTATTAAAATGTAATCAAAAGATTTGTCCAGCGTGTCAACAACATTTCGAATATGCTCTCCAAGCACTCTTACTTTATCATAAGAATGGCAAGATGGCATAACATAAAGAGAAGAAATCTTTCTATCTTGTATAAGTGCCTGCTTTGCTCGACATTTACCCAATATAACATCGCCTATATCAAAAATCACCTGGTCTTCAATTCCAAGCACAACATCAAGATTATTCAACCCAATATCAACATCAATCAAAACAACTCTAAACCCAAGTTTAGCAAGGTTTGCTCCAAGATTTGCAGTAACAGTAGTTTTGCCAACCCCACCCTTTCCACTAGTTAAGACGATTTTTCTTGCCATATCAAATCTCCTTGTGAATATTTTAGCAAAATCTTTGTGCAAAATGATAAGAGATAAAACGAGAATTATATATAAATTTGTTATTTTTTGTTTATTTTAAAACAACAAAAATATTTAAAAAATAAAATTATTATAAAAATTAATGAAATATATTTGGCAAAATAAAAATAACATGCTACAATATATTTATCATAAAAAAAGGAGAAAGAGGTATGAAAGGTTTGGTTAAAGCATTTGATGGTCTTCCAAGAATCGTTAAATTTATCCTTGCATTGCCAGTTCTTGACATTGTTTGGGCTATTTATCGTCTTTGCAGATCACTCAGCAAAAAATCAACACTCGGAGTTGTTCTCGCAATCGTAATGTTATTCCTTTGCCCTGCACTATTCTGGCTTGTTGACATGATTACAATCCTTGTTGCTAACAAAGTTCTTTGGATTGACTAAAAAATCACAAAAAAATACGAACAATTTGTTCGTATTTTTTATTTAAAAATTTTGTGGGAAATAATATAATCTGCAAAGGATTTGAAAAGTTCATCATAACCTACATGCTCTTTATCAAAATTAATCCACATCTCAGCAAAAGATGCATAACCTCTTTTCAAACCTTCCTGCCTTACTTTCTCTTGTCCGCCCTGTCTTGGCAAATTCAAATCACAACAACCTTGTTCATCGTAGTATTTAACTTGAAGGTCACACTCAAACTTATCTATCATGTGAGCAAAGACTGATTCTTTGGTTTTTCGATCTTCAAATTCATTGAATATTGAAAGTACTTCATTATTAAGGTCATTATTAGAAAGTAAATTTAAACTATCTTCAACAGCTTTTAACTCAAGTTTGTGTTTTTCTTCTTTGGAAATATTTTCAAACATTGTTATATCACCAACTACACATTCGCCAAGTTCGTGAAAAGCAAGCATATAAGCTACCTTTTGCATATCTAGACCTAACTCAAATTCATTGTTAATTGCAAAAGCAAGCATTTGTGTACCATAAATATGTTCTGCCACACTTTCAAGCCTATCAGTTTTAACTCCCCAAATCTTCCAACCGGTTCTTATAAGAGTCTTCAATTTATGCGTAAGTGCATAAAACTCAACAACTCTTTTCATCTTTTCTTCCATAATTTTTCCTTCTTCAATCTCAAACTTTAAATCATATTCTTTTTTCTATATAAAACAATAAAATGTAAAATTTTTAAGCCTTTGATTGCAACCAGCAGAAAATTTACATTTTATAGTTTTTATCTTCCACGGCCACCGCCGCCTCCTCCGCCTCCGCCAGAAGAGCCACCATGTCCACCACCGCCTCCAGAGAAGCCACCTCTGCTAGAGGAAATGTGAGATATATGTGCCATAGTATGCAAACGCGAAAGACTTGAAATAAACAAAGCAACAGATATATCTGGAGAGAGCGATGGAAGAATTATATGCATAGATTCAAATTTCTTTTCCATAACTTTTGTTATGTCAAATACATAACAGAAAGGCAGGATATCTAAATAATATTTAGGATCATCATATATCATGCGTTCAAGTTTATCAACTTCAACCTTAACAAGAAATTGCTTAAAACCAAGTACTTTGCCATATAATGACATATTTTTGATAGTCCGAATTTTTACCAATTTAACAGCAAATGATCCAACAATCATAATAGCGACTAAAAACCAGAATATATTGTAAATGTCGTAAGTTAAGAATAAAAATCCTTTAAAAGCAATAAAAGGTACAATTCCAAATCCAGCACACCAAATAATCTTAAACCAAATCATTGCCCACCCCATTCGAGCATGTATAAAAACCATAAGTGCTATAAATGGAAATAAGAAAATTAAGAAAGAAATCCCAATAGAAGAGTCATATAATATATTCCAAATTATAAACAAAATCATTGGTATAATAGACAACAATTGAATTAAAAGTTTAAAAATAATTTGTTTTGTATTTTTATTTTCGTCGGTTTGGTACATTTTATCAACTGCCTTAATAAACAGTTTATCATGTTTACTAAAACCAGCAGTATCATAAATTATAGAATCTTTAAAGTGTGCATCAAAAAATTCTTTTTCTCGCTTTTTGCCTAAATAATTATCTTCACCATGCACAGGCTCTGGAAAGTCATGAAGTTTTTTCATCAAAAATTGTTTATCGCCTTTAGACTTTATCTCAATCAAATCTTGACTTGCCCAGTATAAATATATGGATGCAAAATCTTTTGCTCGCACATTTCCACGATAAATTCTGGCTACATCTATAGGATTATATCCTTTTGGTGGATAAAATTCTACAGTTATAACTGGTTTTTGTCCCAAACGACTCAAAATCAAAATTAAAACTATAAGCAACACTGCCAATATTGCAATTGCTAAAACAACATAATAAAAAGTATTTGGTGTAAAATAGGTTTCAAAATAATTATTATCTAAAATAAGTTGCATAGTAAGACCAGTTTTAACAGGAACTACACCAGGGAACTTACAACTGATAGTCAAGGTTTCTTGATCGTAATTTGCTTGTACGGCTTCAAAACCAAGTTCCTTTTTTTCGTTTGTTCTAAAAGATAAAATATCTTGAATTTGTTGCTCTTCACCCAAAAATTTTTCTGGCAAAGTAACAGTAGCCTCAAACTCACCAACAGGTTGAATATAATCATAATCCATCAAGTCAAATGTAAAATCATCAAAATCAGAAATAAAATCTGCTCCAAAATCATAACGATAATTTACTTCAAATGTGTACTCGCCACTTGCCTTATAATGTCTTAATTCTCCAATATTTAAATAGTAAAACTCACCAGAATTTTCAATTTCAGAAAACTCTTCAACAAAATCACTATCTACACTCTTTACCCTTGCCGAAAGATTATCTAAATTAGCAATAGTTTTAGTAACATATTTTTTACCATTCCAAAATCTTGTCACTTGATTTACTCTGGCAACTTGCAAAGTTATACCAACATTTATGCCCGGATTTTTGTATTCAACTGTCACTAATTGAGTTATATCGCAAACTTTATTTTTATTTATAACTATATTTTTTTCTATACGCTTCCAAGTTGTGTTTCTTTCTTGCAATGTCAAATCGTAATCACCTACTATTTGACTGCTATGATCAATTTCAACGCTTTCTTGTGTAAGCCCCAAAGCAAGCCCGCCACAAAGACAAAGTAAACAAACAAATATACAAACAAAAACTTTAATAAAATTCTTTTTCATATAAACCTCGAAAATAAATATAACATATTTTATGCAAAATGTAAAATAAAAACAATAAGGCTATTTCTAGACTTGACAATCGTATATTATTTTATTAAAATTATAATATATGTAGCGGTGATCGAGTGGTTTAAGGTGCACGCTTGGAAAGCGTGTGAAGGTTATCCCTTCCGCAGGTTCAAATCCTGTCCGCTACGCCAAAAACAATATAAAAAAAAATCCGTTTGGGGATTTTTTATTTTAATAATTTTTCCAGTTTTTTACATTTTACTTTATCCATAGGTTTGATATCTTCAAGACGATATGGAATGCCAAGTGTTTTATATTTTTTCTTTGCCATATCATGATAAGGAAGCAATTCGATCTTCTCAATATTCTTTAATTTTTGAGCAAATGCTTTGAGTTTCAAAACATTCTCTTCATTATCATTAAAGCCAGGAACAATCACTTGTCGCAGCCACATTTTAATCCCAGTTTTTTGGCATTTCTCTAAAAAGTCCTTAAAACACTCTATCTTTTGTCCAACCAGATTTAGATATCTATTTTCGTCAAGTTCTTTAACATCTAAAATAATAAGATCTATAACATTCAAAAGTTCTTCACTTGGATTCCCAAAACCTGATGTATCTAAACAAGTATTTATACCTTCTTTTTTACAAAGTTTAAAAACCTCAGTTACAAACTCTTGTTGAAGCAAAGGCTCGCCACCAGAAATTGTTATGCCGCCCTCTTCCCCAAAATAAGGTTTATATTTTTTTACCTTATTAACAAGTTCTTCTGGCGTCATCAAGGTTTTAATTTCTTTCTCATTCCACATTTCTGGATTATGGCAATATGCACAACGTAGAGGACAGCCCTGCAAAAATACAACGAACCTAACCCCCGGTCCATCAACCAAGCCCATGCTTTCAAAACTTGCGATATTACCTTTCATATCTTTCATTTTACTTAATTTTTCAACTTTTCTTGCTAAGAAAAGTTGTCAAAAGAAAAGTATTTTTGCAACTGTTTGGCAATTTTATTGTCGTCACAGTTGCAATATTTTTCTTTTTTAATCAAACTACAAATTGTATCTATTATGCATTGCATACTACTATATTTTGTATAAAATTACTTTTTAAATCTAAGCAAAAGTCAAATTCAACGATTTTGTCTTTGATAAAAGAAAAGCAAAATCGTTGAATCTTATTGTTCTTTTGCTTACTTTTCTTCAAAGAAAAGTAATTTCAAACTATCGTGCTTCATGGAAAGTTCTTGCGATAACTTCTTGTTGATGGGCTTTTGACAATCTATTAAAGTTTACTGCATAGCCTGAAACTCTAATTGTAAGTGAAGGATATTTCCAAGGATTATTCATAGCGTCAATAAGAAGTTCACGATTAAGAACATTTACATTTAGATGTTGTGCATCTTGAACAAAGTAGCCATCTAATATATTTACAAGATTATTTATTCTAGACTTATCATCATGTCCTAATGCATCTGGAACAATTGAGAAAGTATTAGAAATACCATCTTGACAAACATCACAATAAGGTACTTTAGCAACAGAATTGAGTGAAGCGAGAGCCCCACTGCAGTCACGATTATGCATTGGATTTGCTCCTGGAGCAAATGGTTCACCTGCTTTACGCCCATCTGGAGTAGAACCTGTCTTTTTACCATACATAACATTGGAAGTTATTGTAAGAAGAGATAGTGTATGTTTTGCATCTCTGTAAAGTTTATGTTTTTTAAGACATGAGATAAAGAATTTTGCAACCTCTACGCCGATTTCATCTACACGATCATCATCATTGCCATATTTAGGAAACTCTCCTTCAACTTCAAAATCCACAATCAAACCATCGTCATTACGAATAGGTTTTACCTTTGCATACTTGATAGCAGACAAACTATCTGCCACAACTGAGAAACCAGCCGCTCCAAATGCCATTAATCTTTCTACATGCGTATCATGAAGAGCCATTTGTCCGCGTTCGTAAGCATATTTGTCATGCATATAATGAATAATGTTCATTGCATCAACATAAGTTTTTGCAACCTTCTCAAGAGTTACTTTATAATTTTTGAAAACTTTATCAAAAGACAAAACCTTATCGTTATTTTTTGCTATACCATCAACAACAAGTTTTCCGCTCTTTTCATCTACACCTCCATTCATAGAATAAAGAAGAGCCTTTGCAAGATTGCATCTTGCTCCAAAGAACTGCATTTGTTTTCCAACTTTCATAGCTGAAACACAACATGCAATAGCATAATCATTGCCATAAATTGGACGCATAACCTCATCGCCTTCATATTGTATAGCATCAGTCAAAATTGAAATCTTTGCACAGAATTTTTTGAAGTTTGCTGGAAGTTTATTAGACCATAAAACTGTTAAGTTTGGCTCTGGAGACGGATTAAGATTGATAAGAGAATGAAGATATCTAAATGAGTTTTTAGTCACCAAACTCTTTTTGTCATCAACCATTCCTGCAACGCTTTCTGTCACCCAAGTTGGGTCTCCAGCATAAATCTCATCATATTCTGGAGTACGAAGATGGCGAACTAAACGGAGTTTGATTATAAATTGGTCAACCAATTCTTGTGCTTCCTCTTCAGATAAAACTCCATCCTTAAGATCACGCTCAACAAAAATATCCAAGAATGTAGAAGTACGACCTAAACTCATAGCCGCTCCATTGTTTTCTTTAACAGCTGCAAGATATGCAAAGTACAACCATTGGAAAGCCTCTTTTGCATTGTTTGCAGGTTTAGAGATATCAAAACCATAGCCTTTTGCCATAAGTTTAATTTGCTCTAACGCCTTTATTTGCTCAGAAACTTCCTCACGAAGACGAATATTCTCTTCTGAAGAAACATCTATTCCTAAAAGATCTTTTTTCTTGTTTTCAATCAAAAAGTCAATACCATAAAGAGCAACTCGACGATAATCACCAATAATACGCCCCCTACCGTAAGCATCAGGAAGACCAGTGATAAGCCCAGCCGAACGAGCCTTTCTTATCTCTGAAGTATATGCATCAAAAACGCCATCATTATGTGTTTTTCTATATTCTACAAAATGTCCCTCAATCTTTTTGTCAAGTTTGCGATTATATGCTGCAAGAGCCTTTTCAGCCATTCTAGAGCCGCCATACAGATTGACAATCCTCTTTAATGGCTTATCAGTTTGAAGACCAAATACGACTTCGTTTTTCCTATCAATATAACCTGGTTTAAAAGTGTTTATGCCAGAAATAGCCTTTGTTTCAACATCCAAAAGCCCTTTTTTAGCCTCTTGTCTTAATAATTCTTCACATCTTGCCCAAACCTTAGCAGTTTTAGGTGAAATTCCTGCAAGAAAACTATCATCACCTTTATATTCGTGATAATTTGCCAAAATAAAATCACTTACATCAATCTCATCCTTCCATTTTTGTCCTTTAAATCCACGCCAAGCACTATTTTCTATTTTATCCATCATTTCCTCCTATATATTGTGTTGGTTGAAATATATAAATACAACATATTGTATATCTATATTTTCTCAATGCCTAGTTATTGTATACTAAATCGACAATATTAGTCAAACAAAATAAACAAAAATTTTAATTTTTTTTATTTTTAAATCAAATTTTTTATAAATAAACAATTATCTCTTTTAATTACTATTGAATATTATGTTATTGGGCAATATTTTTGCCTAAAAGGAAAATTTATGGATTTTTTTAATAATAACCATAGATGTTGCTTAAATAATTTAAATAATAAATGTTGTGATAACTCTCATATATTTATCCCTATTATTAAAACTAGGGAAATCGCCATCCCCGGTGAGCGTGGTCCTATCGGCCCCACAGGACCAACTGGGCCAACCGGTCCTACTGGTGCAACAGGATTAAGCGGCACAGGAGCAACTGGCCCTACTGGTGCTACTGGACCAACTGGCGCTACTGGTGCGACGGGTACAGCGGGTTTAATAGGCCCTACTGGTCCTCAAGGCGTTCAAGGCTTACAAGGTATTCCTGGTCCAACTGGGGCTACCGGAATAACAGGACCAACCGGAGCAACTGGCCTATCTATAACAGGTACAACAGGGCCAACTGGCCCTACCGGTGCAACCGGTGCTACTGGAGCAACAGGTATTGCAGGATTGTCAATTACTGGTCCTACTGGCCCTACAGGTGCTGACGGAGCAACCGGACCTACCGGTGCGACTGGTGCTACAGGAATTGCAGGATTATCTATTACTGGACCAACTGGTGCGACGGGAGCAGATGGTGCGACTGGTCCTACCGGCGCGACGGGTCCTACAGGTCCTACTGGCCCTGCAGGCACAGATGGATTATCTATCACTGGCCCTACTGGGGCTACAGGTGCTACTGGGGCTACCGGAATTGCAGGACTATCTATTACTGGACCAACTGGCCCTACTGGAGCAACTGGAGTGACTGGAGCAACTGGGGCGACGGGCCCTAATATCACTGCTAACTCGGCATTTGCTTCAAATACTACCGGTGCAACTATTGGAGTTTTAGTAGGAGGAACTGTAGTTCCACTTCCAAGCAATCAAATTACTACTGCAGGAATTACTATCGACGGAACAAATACTCAATTTACTGTTGCAACAGCAGGTAAATATGAAATTCATTATGAAATTCATATAACTGCCGGTCTTGCATTAGGATCAAGATTAATAATAAACGGAACAGCATATGCACCATCTACAATACAGCCAGTTGTATCAGTATCAAGTTATACAAATACTGTGATTGCAAACTTAACAGCAGGTTCTACAATAACTCTTGAATTATTTGGCTTAGCTGGATCAGCAATACTTCAAACAGGTGCTGGTGCAAACTTATCAATAATTCAACTTTCTTAAATCACTAGCAACATCTAAAAAAACCACCTATTAAGGTGGTTTTTATTTTTATAACAATTGATAAATCTTATATCAAACAAAAAGCATAACCGATAACTGGCCCTAGAAAAATAGCCAAATAAATCAAAGTTATCCAAGGTTGATAGTCAACATAAAAGCCTTTAAAAGTTAAACTCCAAGGATGTTTTATAACAACCCAACCAAAAAGGTCAAATACAATACAGATTCCCGCCCAAATTGCTCCAGTTATAAGTGCCTCAGTAATAGTAGGATTTGCAAGTCCACTCATATAAAGCCAACCAAAAAGGGTAAAAAGAATAATATTATAAAGTGGATGCCAAGGCTTTGTTTTCTCATATCCCTCACCCATTCCAGGGCCATCCTTCATAGACTTCATATGAAGAACACAAATATTAAAAATTGTGTGAAACATACCAATTAAAG
>CAMUNJ010000019.1 GCA_947090235.1 uncultured Bacillota bacterium | reverse complement strand
TTAAAAATTTAAAAAAATACATATTTGCAATTATTTGCAGTATTTTTGCTCTCACAACAGGGCTTGTTTTTGTTATTAATAGTGGAAGCATAAATTTTTCAAATGCAACTATAAATCCTAGTGACAGCAATGCTAATGTAAATCTTGGAAATATTCTTCTTGACGGCTATCAAACAGGAAGTAAAAAATTTGACAGAGATGTAATAAACGCATTATATGAAAAACTTACTGGCAAACCAAATGCAACATTAGCAGATGTTAAAGCAATGATTGATGAAATACCTGAGAGTGATTATTATGCAAAGTTTAATAATACACAATCTTATGTTCCTACTTTTGGTGATGAATATAAAAAGGGTAGTCCTATAGTTCGTGCTGATACTATAAGAAAAAATGCTGGCGGAAAGGATATCGTATTTAGTTTTGGTGGATATGATAATCAAGTTGGCAAAAGAGTAAATTATGAATGGACTGTAACTTCACTTACAAGAGCCGAAAAACAATATGTTACTTCTGGTGTTGCAGATGAATCTAAAAATGGACATGTTGTTGCAACTATTTGGCTTACAAATACAAACAATAACAAAGTTAAAACTGCACAATTCCAAGATTTCTCTTCTGGCTCTGTGGTAAGCAGTTATCCTTCAAATGTATACGGAACAAGCAAAATTCGTGTACAAACTTTGAATGGTGGAGGATATAAATTAAATAGTAATGGAATATCTCCAACTTACTATGCAAAAAGGCTTGATAATGAATGGGCTCAATTTACAATGCCAGAGGCAGCTGGGAGTTTAACAGATTTTATTGTTACGCCTGCTTATATCCGATATCAAGGAACAGGAACATATAAAGAATCATCAGATTCAGAAAGACTTGAATTGAACACTTCATATATTGCACCAAATCAACACGGCTCAGACTATGATCCCGCTAAAACCAATCTTATAAAAAGCACAACAGCAACTCATTGGAAGGATTGGAAAGATGATTATATTTGGTTGCCTTGCAATACAGAAGTAGGGAGTTATAGTAATTTTAATGGTGAAAGGTCGTATTGGCGTTTAAATTTAAATCAAGGTTTAAATGGAAATGCATCTCAAGCAGTATGGTTACGATCGGATGTCGCTTCCACACCATCAGAAACTTCAAGTAGAAGGCAGGCTCTTGCATATGGAAACAATGCAAGTCAAAACTCATATGTACTGGTAAATGTCAATGCTACATATTATGTGCGTCCAGCACTTCATTTGGATTTGACTGCTTTAGAAGAAGCGGTTGGTGAAAAAATTCCAACTGAGATTGAAACAATTTATAATGGCGAAAAACAAGATTTAGGTAATTTGTTTGCTAATGATGTTATTGATTGGTTTAATCCAGAATCAATTTCAATTGTTTCTGAAAATGGAAATTTAATTGATGCAGGGACTCACACTATTACTGTTACTTTAAAAGACGATTTTTATGAATTTGTTGGTGAAGAACATTCTGTTCGAACAAAAGATATAACAATAAAAATTTTACCAAAAGAAATTAACATAAATAGTTTGAATATAGACATCTATGGACGACTGATTGAAGGCAAAGAGATAGAAATTATTGAATCTATTGCTGAAAGAGATATCGACACCGAAAGAGCACCTCAATTTGGGTTACAATATCGTTCGGCTTCTAGTAGTATTTGGACAAACAATATCCCAACTACACCAGGGAATTATTTTGCTAGAGCATATATTACAAATTCATCATTGAGCAACTATTCTTTGAAAGATACTGGCGAAACTGCCTTTGCTAGGCCAAAAGATCCTACCTTAACGCCTTGGTTTACTTTTGATGGTATAGATGGTGAAGATATAACTTCTATTACAACTGGGTGGTTGACTACAGTAAAATACAACGGCCAACAACAAATATTTAAGTTGACTAATAGCCAAACTGGCTCTGGTCTTAACGGGGTGATTGTTGGCAAGCGTAGTGCAGGGTTGAGTTATAATCAAGTGACAGGTGAATTTAAAGCCAAAGAAGTAGGCACTTATACAGTTGTAGTATCTCTTAGTGATGGAGGAGCAAATCATCAATGGGATGATAGTTTAGGTGCATCGACTACAAGAACTGTTACATTGAAGATAGTAGAGGCTGAGTTGAATGTTTCTATAGTAAATGCAGATGATTTTACAGATAATTTTGCTATTGGAAGTGTTGAAAATGCTATTCTCTCTGTGACTGGAATTTGTAATGAAGAAGATGTAAAACTTAATGCATATTATAAAAAAGTTTCTGATGGTGTTGTTATTGATAGGGCTGAGCCAGAAGATATTGTTCAAGTTGGCAACGAAATTACAATAACTTTACCTCTTGATAAATTGACAGATCCAGATGCCCAGTATGCTTTATGTGTAGAACTTGCTACTGATAGTTCTGCACCTGCAACAAATAAAAATTATGTTATTTCGCCAACGCAATCTCATATTGATTTCTTTGTTGTGACGGCAACTATTTCTTCGGTTGATCTTAACTGGCAATATGAGAATGAATTGACAGGCGTTAATGCTATTGGACTTGATTTAAATGGAAATCATTCAGCAACTGTTGTTTATAATGGCAAACCTTTTGTTGTTGAGTTTGATAAAACAAAATTACCTAAAGGACTTGTTGTAGATTATAAAATTACTTATACAGATGTTTCAGGAAATATACAACAAGAAAGTAGTTGTATTGATGCAGATACTTATACTATTACTGCAACTTTATCAACTCTTAGAGGATACGAACTTGATAGCAGCATACAAACTATGCATATTGCAACATTATATCTTCAATCTGCTTTCCTTGATGTAAACGATATCACTTATACTGCAAATCCTATTTATACTGGCAGACCTCAACAAATAAAACCTTTAGATTTGCCAGAAGCAATCAGTTATTCTTCTTCATCGAGCGGTGGTTATACAGATAAAGAATATCAATCTTGTGGTGATGATGAACATTATACTGCAAAATTCACTTATACTGTTAAAGCAGTAAATGGCAGATATAACTATTCTTTTAGTTCAGACCTAAATGACCCTGTTTATTCAATTGATGTTGAGCATGAATGGCGAATTGAAAAAGATAAAATTATACTTTCTAATGATCCTAGTCTTTGGGATGAACATGCTTATCCGTTTAATAATGATGAATATCGTATTCCTTTCCCAATTATTCAAAGTACTTATTCAAAACAACTTTTAGTTAAGTATTACAAAAACGAACAATGTACAGAAGAGATTGATGTGAATGCACCTCATACTTCAGAAGAGTTTGAAGCAACTGATGAAGATGGGAATCCACTTTATACTGGCAACGGAATTAAAGTCGACCTTGGAACACCTTATACTTATTATGCAAAAGCAACCATTCATCCAGACTATGTAGATAATTATGCCCTTTACAACCCATTAACAGGGGGTAATGAAGTTGTTTATGAGTTTACTGTTGGTGACAAACGAGTTGTGTTAGATCTAGACCTTGGTCTTGACAAAGAAAACTTCTATAACGGACAAATACAAGGAATAAATCCTGTTGATCCTAAAGGTCTTGTGACAGAATTTAAAGTTAAATATTTTAAAGATGATGGAACAGGAGCATATGCTGAAGAACTTGTTGATGAAGAGGGCAATCCTGTTGCTCCAACAGAAGTTGGTAAATACAAAGCAACTATTGAATTGACAGAAATTGATGCTGCAGATTATGTAGTTCGCAATAAAGTTTTCTATTTTGAAATTAATCCATTGGTTGTTTATGTAGACAAATGGAATAGTGCTTCTATAAGTGATGCACCTTATGCAGATCTTATTGACGAGGAAGGCAACAAAATAGCAGACGGACTTGTAAATCGCAAAATTTATACAGATCCATTTGATCCGGAAAATCCTGGCGATAGTTTGGTTGATTATCCTAATGTTGAACTGATACCTGGGAAAGATTATTGGGTAGTTCTTGAAACTAGCAACGATAATGTTGAGTTTGCTAGTGGAGCAACAACTCAAATAAAGTTTACTGCTATAGATCCAAATGGTCCTAAAGAGTTGGTGGACGATCCAAGTTTTATTGCAGATAAACTTGAATGGACTGGAAGCAATTTGACTTTCCAACTCAAAAATTGGGATAAATGGAAAGATTATATCGACATTGCAGAAGGTGAGAGTTATTTAACTCAAACTGAAATTGGAAGTTATAATATTACTCTTTCAATTAATATTGGCAAACATGCCGAGTGGGCAACTTCTATTACTGGTGACGATGGGGAAGAAGTTTTGACTAGAACATTAACTTTTGAAATAATTAAAGGCAGAATAGAAGGGGAATGGAACAACGACAAAGGTTATCCAGAATTTATCTTAAATGATCCTAATGATGCTGATAAATTTGAGATTAAATATTATGATAGTGAAGGTAACCAAATTTTGCCAGAAGATTTTGTTGAAGGACAAGATTATAAAGCAGAACTTATATTAAAAGATGAAAATTTTGAATTTATTTCAGATGATCCTAATTTCACTACTACTCAAGAATTTAAATATCAACCACCTAAAGATTTCTTTGCTCAGGCTTGGGAGTTTATTAAAGCCAACTGGTTGTGGTTTGCAATTGGATTTGGAATTCTTTTACTTTTGTTCTTACTTTGGCTAATTATATTCTTGATTAGACGCAGAAAGAAAGAACCAGAAGAGGTTGTTCAAGAACCTATAAAAGAAGAAACAAAACCAGAAGAGCCTAAGCCAGAAGAGCCTAAAAAAGAAGAAGTTAAACCAGAGGAAAAGATTGAGGAAGAAAAACCTGTAAAGGCAGAAGAGAAGCCTGTCGAAAATCCTAAGCCTGAAAACAATACTAATGGTGCTACAAATATTTATATTGGTGGTATGCCTCAACAAAATGCACAGCCTCAATATCCACCTCAACAACCAATTCCACCTCAACCTATGGGTTATGGATATAACAATTGGATTCCTAATGGAGTCCAAAATGCAGGACCAAATGATGTTGAAAAATATATGATGATGTTGGAGATGGCTTACAATCAACAAAGACAAAGAATGATGGAAGAATTTAATCTTATTCAATCATTGCAGGGTAGGCTTGGCGAATTTAGCCAAAATGCAGCTCATGAAAAAGAAAAAAATATTATCAGTGAGTATGAACAAGAGATGCGTAAACTTGAA
Source organism: uncultured Bacillota bacterium (assembly GCA_947090235.1). Classification (GTDB taxonomy): domain Bacteria; phylum Bacillota; class Clostridia; order Christensenellales; family UBA1242; genus Caccovivens. The sequence goes on along the minus strand of CAMUNJ010000019.1, from coordinate 6,033 downwards.
GAAATTCGTGAAAAACGCAAGCAATTAGAGTTGAGCAGAGACAAACAAAAACTTGAAGAATTGAAAGATAAACGAAAAATTTTAGAAGTTAATCAAGAAATTATTAAACGCAAAATAGCAAAGAAACTTGAAGACAAAAAGGATAAATAAATGAAAAAGTCAAATAAAACAAAATCTATTATACAAAACCTATGCGGAGTATTTATTCTCTGCATAGGAATTTGTATTTCATGTTTAAGTATAAAAAGTTTTTCACATTCTCAAATGTTATCTTTATCAAAAAGTCCAATGTTAGCAATTGATATCGGTTTAATATTTCAAAATATTTGGCAATTTATAAAAACCAACTGGCTTTGGTTCGCAATTGGTGGTGGTGTTTTACTTTTCTTGATTATCTTGATTGTTTGTATTTGTGTTGCAAAACATAAAAAGAAAACTAGAAGATTGAAAGAAGAAAATCTTTCTTTAACGATGGATTTATCTAAAGATTTGGAAAATCAAGAGAGTACTGAGCAAACTATTGAAGAGACAAAACAACAAGAAGAAACTCAGGACAATATAACTATTGAACCAGTTGTACAACATGATGTTCCTGAGCAAGAAAATTTATCTACTCAACCTGCATATCCACATTCAACAAATCAATCTTTTCCAGATATAATGGAATATATCAAGATGAAGATGCAAATGGACAAGCAAAAATCTAATTTTAACAATGCGGCTAATATAATGCCACAAAAGATAGATGTGGTTGTAGAAAAAGATAATAACGACGATAGAGTTCGTCAAATTAAAAAAGAATATCAAGAAGAATTGCAAAAAATTGATGAAATTTTGCACGAACAAGAAAAAGCAAAACTTAGAGAAGAAATGCAACAAGAGCAGGAGATTATTGATAAATTGCAAGAAGAATATGAAATTGCTGATAATTTGTTAGATGAATTATATAATAAAGATAACAATGAAAATTCAATTGCAGTTTCGCAACCAATTCAAGAGCAAAAAAATGAAGACAATGTTGAAGATAATGTCGAATTTACTTTAGAAGAGAAAAAAGAGAACATAAATATTCACGAAGATTCTCAACTAGAGGGAAAACAAGTAGTTTCGAGTGGTGATATTGTGATTACACCTAACAAAAAGTTAACCTTACAAGAATCTTACAAACTTTTGTCTTCTCAACAAAAAGAATATTTTAGAAATCTTCGCGATTATGCAGATAAAAAGCCTAACTCAAGGTCAAAAGAAAGCAAAAATTATGTTGTTGTTGGCTGTGGAAATAAACATTATATACGCCTTTCTATAAAGAGAGGATTGACAATTGCATCTTTTGCTTCTGAAAACGAAGAAATGATGCGACTTAGATTGAGTGGTCTTGTGCCTATCAAAGCCGAAGAATTGCAAATAAAAATTGTAGATGATAATGCATTTTTAATGGCTAAGCAAATGATAGATATACGAGTTAATCAAGTTGCTAGAGAAAAACAAATTATCAAAGAAATACGAAAAGAAAATAATTTAAAATCCAAAAATAAAAAATAAATTTTATTGTTTATTTGACTTAATTTTGGGATTTGTGCTAATATTTTATACAGGAGGTTGAATTATGGCAAATAAAAAGAGTTCAAAATCATCAAATTCTTCAAACTCATCAAGCAGATCTTCTTTTTGGAGTTTGAATAAAATCTCTTTTTGGACAATCGTGACCGTTACAATTCTTTATCTTGTTGCTCTTGTACTTTCTGCTTGTGGAATAAACGCAAGAATAGTTGGTGCTTTGCAAGGTGTTGCAACAGCAATAATGATATTAATTGTTTCTGTTCTTGCTTGGAAGTTTGTTAGATCTAAAGCAATAGTATGGAAAGTTCTATATGTGATATGTCTTTTAGTTGTCCTTGCAGGAATTGTTGTTCCACTTGTAATTTAATTAAATAAAAAACTCTATTCTTGGAATAGAGTTTTTTAGTCACTATTTTTCACTTTCTTTTTAAATACATTTGACATTTTATTAAATTTATCGTAATATTTTTTTGTTAAAAGAGGTTTGTTATGATTAGAGTTGGACTTTTTATTGATACATTTTTTCCAATGGTAGATGGTGTAATCAATGTTGTAGATAATTATGCAAAAAGATTGAAAGACGAAGAGTTTGAAGTGGTTGTTTTTGCACCAAAAACTAGAGATAAAAAATATGTTGATAATTTTAGTTATAAAGTTGTTAGATGTAAAAGTTTAAAAGTTTTCTTTTTGGATTATGACTTGCCGATCCCTGCATTTGATAGAAAATTTAAAAAAGCTTTAAAAGAAAGTAAACTAGATATAGTCCATATTCATTCGCCTTTTGCAGTAGCCAAAGCGGGTATAAAATATGCAAAAAAACACAATATTCCAGTAGTAGCAACTTTGCATAGTCAGTTTAAAAAAGATATATATAGGTCATCTCATAGTAAGATTTTAACTAAAATAATTTTGAAAAAAATTATGCGAGTATTTAATAAATGCGATGAATATTATGCAGTTAATAGTAAAATTGCCGAAATCTTTTACGAATATGGTACTAATCATTTGCCTTTAGTACAACGAAATGGAACAGACTTTGTTCCTGTTATTGATGAAGAAAAATCTATTAAATTAGTAAATGAAAAATATAACATTCCTAAAGATATGCCAGTATTTTTGTTTGTTGGAAGAATAAATGCTTTAAAAAATATATATTTTATTGTAGAAGCACTCAGTAAATTAAAAGATAGAAATTTTAAAATGATGTTTGTAGGTGATGGGCAAGATATGGATGAACTAAAAAAACGAATTAAAAAATTTGGATTGCAAGACAATATTATTATGACTGGCAAAGTTATGGACAGAGAACTTTTAAAGGCTATTTATTTTAGAGCAAAATTATTTTTATTTCCTTCAATGTATGATGCAAGTAGTTTAGTTCAGATTGAAGCGGCTTCTCAAAAAACGCCAACCATATTTTTAGATGGTTCGGCAACAAGTGCAACTGTTACAAATAATGTTAATGGATTTATAGCAGAAGGGACACCGGAAAAGTTTGCTGAAAAAATTCAAGAAATTTTGGACAATCCAAAATTATACAATACTGTTCAAGAAGGAGCGGTTCGTGATTTATTTGTTACTTGGGATGATACGGTTAACGAAATGAAAGAGAAATACAAGTTTTTTGTTAAGTTATATAATAACAAACAATAAACTTGTTTTTTTGTTGTTTTAATGTTATAATCTTTTTATGAAAAATGTTGAAGTTCTTGCTCCTGCTGGCAATTTGGATAGTTTTTATGTTGCTGTAAATAATGGTGCTGATGCCGTTTATTTGGGGATTGATGAGTTTAATGCTAGGGGCAATATTAAAAATTTTAGTTTAGACAATATTGGACAAGTTGTTGAGTATGCCCATCTTTTTGGCGTGAAAATATATTTAACTCTTAATATTTTGTTTAGTGACAAAGAAATTACAAAAGTTATATTTTTGGTTGAAAATTTGTTGAAATTAGGCATTGATGCTTTTATTGTTCAAGATTTAGGAGTGGCGTTGTCTTTAAAGAAAATTTTTCCAAATATAGTTTTACATGCAAGTACACAAATGGGCATTTGCAATTTGGAAGGGGCATTATTTGTTAAAAGTTTAGGTTTTTCGCGTGTTGTTCTTGCAAGAGAAACGCCATTGAATGAAATTAAAAGGATTCATGAAAATTGTGATATAGAAATAGAGTATTTTGTTCAAGGGGCATTGTGTGTCGCATACTCTGGCAATTGTTATTTTTCTTCTATTCAGTCAAATGCAAGCGGGAATCGTGGTAAATGTAAACAATTTTGTAGATTGCCTTACTCTTTAAGCGATGGGAATATTAAAAAAACTGGTTATTTGCTATCCGCAAAAGATTTTTGTATGTTGGATAGATTGCAAGAATTGAAAGATGCAGGTGTTTGCAGTTTTAAAATTGAGGGGCGTGCAAGGCGTGCTGGATATGTAGGACAAGTTGTAAATATTTATAGAAAAGCAGTGGACGGAATTGGCAATAAGCAAGATATGAGGGAGGGATTAAAGACTGCTTTTAATCGCGGAGAGTACATTGAAGGTTATTTTAATGAAGATAAAAAAATAGATAGCAAAATACAAGGTCATCGTGGATTAGAAATTGGTAAAGTATTGAAGTTTGAAAAGGGTAAAAAGTTTAATGTTATAACTATTTTCTCAAAACAGAGATTGAGTCGAGGCGATGGGCTGAAATTTATATTGGGTGATAGAGAAGTTGCATCTATTGGTGTTAATGATGTGAAAGAATTTGGAAAAAATGTTTATCAAATAACTTCAACTTCAATTGTTGCTAGAGGCAGTAAAGTTTGTTTGACTTTAGATAGCAGAAAAGAGAACGAGTTGATTAAAAATATCAAACAAATTGTTGTTAATGCCTCATTTTTTGGAGAAATAGATAAAAAGGCAATTTTGATTTTGCAAAAGGGTGATATTTCTATAAAAGTTGAAAGTGAAGAAATATTAAAAGAAGCACAAAATCAACCACTTATTGAGCAAGAAGTTATCTCTCAAATTGAAAAAGGAAATGATATTTTTGCTTTTAAGTTTGATAAGATAAATTTACAAAATGTTTTTATGCGAAAGGCAGAATTAAATCAACTTCGTCGAGAAGGTATTCAAAAATTAAAAAATAAAATAATAGAAAATTATAACAAAAGATATCTAAAAGATTTTATTAAAAAAGAATATGATTTTTTATGTAAAGATGAAAAAGTAGAAGAAGGAGAGATAATTTTATTTTCTTGTTTACAAGAGTTAGAAAATGAAAAGTTTGATCAAAAAAGTAAACTTATATATTGTCCTTCAAGTTATCAGATTGAAAATATAGACAAAGTTTGTAAAAATTTACAAGATTATCAATTATATTTAAACACACCTATTTTCGCTACAGATAAGGATTTGATTTTGTTGAAATCTATTTTTCAAAGATATGCGAATTTGAACATCTATGCAAATAACTATTATGCTTTAAATTTAGTTGAAGAGCGTAAGATTATTGCTTCCAACAATTTGAATGTTTACAACAGCCAGACCATCAAATTTTTAAAAGAAATGGGGGTAGAGGATATTGTTGTTTCTATTGAACAGCAAGATAAACTTTATAATAGTGGTGTAAGGCTTTATTCCTTGCAAAATTATAAGCCAGTTTTAATGACGATGGTACATTGTCCATTTAAAGAACATTTACAAAGTACATGTGAAAATTGCAAATTTAAAGAAGGATGTCAAATCATTATGCAATCTGGCAAAAGTTTGAAATTAAAAAGAGTAAGATTGGTTTCTTGCTTATTTGAATTGATATCAAATCAAGTTATTGATTTCAATGATAATTATTTGAAGGCTATATATTTATTTTAAAAAAGAGATATCAATCTCTTTTTTTGTCGATTTTATTTATTTTTTATATAAATTTTATAAAATTGCCTTCTTTTTTGCCTATATTAATCAAGAATACTTGAAAATTATTTTTGATTATGCTATAATTTGTCTTGATTGGAGGGGAAATGACAAGTCATTTACTAGCATCATTTGGTCAAGTTTGGCAGGGCATGAAAGACTTTTTTAGTCAAAATATTGGTGATGCCGGCCTTATTATTGTTATTTGTGTATTGTCTGTAGTTGGTTTATTATTACTTTGGGGTTTTATTCAGCCCGCTATTGGCAAAACTAAGTTTGTAATCAAATGGTGGAGATTGATATTTCTTATAGTCGATGTAGTTTTGCTTGTTTATTTCTGCTGTATGTATAATTAAAAAGGAGTTTTATATGAATTACATTTCTAAATTACTTGCTGACGGCTTACAAAGCGATTTTTGGACAAAAACATTACCTATTCTTCGTTATGTTTTGTTCTTTATTGTTGTGGCTTGTGCTATTGTTATGATGATTACTATTTTGATGCAATCAAATAGTTCTGATGGCTCATTGGATGTTATGACTGGATCTCAAGAAAGTTATTATTCTCAAAATAAGGG
>CAMUNJ010000018.1 GCA_947090235.1 uncultured Bacillota bacterium | reverse complement strand
TTTTTTGTTTAAAATTTTTAGAGAGAATATTGACAATTGTCAGTATATGCCTTATAATAGTTACATGAAAAATTACAGCAAAATAAATAAAGAATTGTTTGAAGAATTACAAAAATTTCCAGAAGGATCAAAAGAGTATGAAAAAATAGTAGGCAAAATAGTAGAAAATAATGCTAGACTTGTTTACTCCTTTTCACATAAATATAATGCGGGGGGGGGTATTTTTAGCACCGAAGATTTGATTGAAGAAGGTTTTTCAGGTTTGCTTAAAGCAGTTAAACATTTTAAACCTCAAAATGGTTTTAAATTCACATCGTTTGCAGGCCGCTGTATCAGTAATGAAATTTTTATGTTTTTTCGAAGAGAGAAAAAACATGATAAACTTCCAGTCGTTTCGCTAGATGATGTGGTGGCAAGAGATAATAGTGGCAACGAACTTACGTTTGAAGATATCCTTACAACTGAAGATGATTTAGACGGAGATTTGATAAGAGAAGAGGAAAGAACCACGCAAAAAAAATGGCTTGTTGAAAATCTTAAAAAATTAGAACCTATTGAACAAAAAGTGATAGTCATGAAATATTTATCAAAGAATGCCGAAATAAAACAAAATGATATTGCAAAAACATTAAAATTAACTCAGTCAGGTATCAGTAAAATTGCAAAAAGAGCGATTAGAAAATTAAGAGAATATGCATTTCCTGTACAAACTACAGTAAAAGAATTACCTGCTTTTGAATATGATAAAATGAGCGGCAAAGAAATTGCTAGTTTGAAAGATGATATCAAAAATATTATAAAAAGTAGTCTTTCTGATGAAGATGCTAAGGTGATGATGCTAAAATATTTTTGTGATAAACCTGTAACACGAAAGGAAATATCACAAATAATTGGATGTAAACCTGATCATATTACATATATTAATCAAAGATGCCAGAAAAAAATTTGCAAAATTTTAAATACAAATAGTACAAAATATAAATTTACGATTAAAGATGTAATAGATATTTTGAACTTTAATTATACTAGTTGTGATGCAGAAGAAATTAAAATGCTAAATCTTAGTGAAAAAATTGCGATCAAGGCTCAATTGAAGAAATTGATAACTACTAAATTAAAACTTAAGTCTAAAAAAATAATGTTAACTAAATACTATTCTAAAAGCAAATTGACAAACATGCAAGTTGCACAAAAAGTGTCATCAACAGAAAAAAGTGTTAGGAATGTTTCTAGTAGAATGACACAAAAACTTTGGATCATGTATAATACAACACATGAAGATTCGCCTTTAAAGAAAGATGAGGTTAGGGAGATTTTAAATTTGTGATTTGAAGAAAAAAATCAAAAAACCGCTTGAGAGTGAGCGGTTTTTTTGTGCTATTTTATGTTAGAATAAAGTGTTTCTAATACAAATCTAATTGTTTGTTTTGTTCTTTTTTCCAACAAATCCTCTAGAATTTTTAAAAATGTTTCTACATTTTTATCATACTTGTGTTCTCTTTTTATTCTTTTTCCAAATCTAGAAACATATCCCTGATAAAATACTTCAACAAGGTCATCCATTATATACTCCTTTTATTAATCTTGTGGAAATAGTAGTTCAAGCATAAATTGAATTACTTTTTTTTCGCGTTTGATTGTAAGTTTTAGATTTTCCAAATCAAAAGCAGTGTACTTTTCTTTTTGTTTTTTATCAAGCGAAGACATAAACTCATGAAAGGTTTGTTCATAATTATCAGGAATAATTTTATCTTTATTAGGCATTATGCAATACGCTTGATAAAAAAGTTCAGCAATCTTATCCATTTTTCACCTCCTGTTTATGAGTTTATTATATAATTTATTGATTTGATCCACACTACATTAAAAATGTAGTAGTAATAGATACTCCTATTTTTTATTTGCTTAAATTTTATTATTATGTTAAACTTATTCTAAGGAGTAAGGATGAATTTCACACAAAAGATTAAAGAATTTTTAAATGTAAATGCTGATCCTGAAAATGCGGTGTTTCAAAGGCGGCTGATTTTTACAAACTACAAAATTTGGGGACTCAAAACTCCACCTCTTGAAAACTTTGTGAAAGAACTTATCAAGGAAGGGGTATCTTTTGAAGATTTTGATTTAGTTAGTCACGAAGAAATTGTTATGGCGGGGATGTTTATTGGGCGAAGTAAAGTTGAAAACCAACAAAAACTAAAGTGGCTAAAAGAGTGGTTAAACTATGTAGATAACTGGGCAAGTTGCGACCAAATTGTTGGCAGGCTTAAAGGTATGGAGGGTGAAGTCGAATTTTTTGAAAGTTTACTTAAAAGTAATCAGACTTTTACTCAGCGTTTTGGCATTATCTGGCTTATGCGTTGGAATTTAAAAAAGGACTTACAAGGTTCTTTACATAATATCATGGCAGTTGAAAATGACGACTACTATATAAAAATGGCAAAGGCTTGGACGCTTGCCGAGGCGGTTTTAATTGATTATGCTTACACAAAAAACATAATTGCAAACATTGACGACAAATTTTTACGCAACAAAGCAATTTCAAAAGCCTGCGAAAGTTTTAGGGTTACGGAAGAGCAAAAGCAAGAGTTGAAGAAATTGAGGATAAAATAGAAACGAAGTCTAATTTTTTAAAGACGGAAATATTCGTCTTTTTTTTGTTTGATTATAATTTTATTTTGATTTACATTCAAAAAATGCTAAAATATATGCAAAGTGTTTTACTAAGGAGAAATTATGCTTTCAAAAGTTTTAAGTTTTGGATTGAAAGGTATTGAGGGTTTTAAAGTTGAGGTTGAAAGCGATATTTCTTCCGGACTTCCTAATTTTAATGTAGTTGGGCTTGCTGACACCTCTGTCAAGGAGGCAAAAGAGCGTGTGCGTTCTGCTATTAAAAACAGCGGGTTTGAATATCCTGTCAAGAGAATTACTATCAATCTTGCTCCTGCCGATGTGAAGAAGGAAGGGCCTATTTATGACCTTGCCATTGCGATTGGGATTTTAGGAGTTGACAAGGAACTAGAACTTAGAAATATAGATAAGTATTGTTATCTTGGGGAACTTAGTTTAGATGGACATATCAAAAAGATAAAAGGTGTTTTGCCTATCCTTATTTCTGCTAGGGCTTTAGGTTACAAAAAATTTATTATTCCAAAAGAAAACGAAGTTGAGGCGAGTTTTATTTCTGGTATAGAGGTTTATCCTATCAAAAGTTTGTATGAATGCGTTGAATTTTTGAATGGCGAGCGGGATATCAAGGCTGTTGATGCTTGTGATTTTCAAGACGCTTTATCTTCGAAGGTTGAAGCCTTAGATTTTTGCAATGTAAAAGGCCAGGCTCAAGCAAAGCGTGCGTTGGAGATAGCGGCTGCTGGTGGGCATAATGTTATTATGATTGGGCCTCCTGGAAGCGGAAAGAGCATGCTTGCAAAATGTTTTCCTTCTATTTTACCTGAGATGACTTTTGAAGAAGCGTTAGAAGTAACTAAGATACATTCTGTTGCTGGCGAACTTGATTTAAGGCAGGGCATTGTTGCAAATCGTCCTTTTAGAAGTCCGCATCATACTGCCAGCACTGTTAGTTTGACTGGTGGCGGAAACAATAGCAAGCCTGGCGAGATTTCGCTTGCTCATAACGGAGTTTTATTTTTAGACGAAATGCCTGAGTATTCTCGTCATACTATTGAGACTTTGCGTCAACCTTTAGAAGATGGTGTTATAACTGTGGCAAGGGCAAATGCAACTGTTACATATCCAGCATCCTTCACTTTAGTTGCAAGTATGAACCCATGTCCATGTGGTAATTTTGGAAGCAAGGACAGAGAATGTAAATGTTCTCCTCATCAAATACATTCCTATCTAGCAAAACTTTCTGGCCCTATTATGGACAGAATAGATATTCATGTTGAGGTAGATAGCGTTAGTTATGATGACCTTAAAAGCACTCGCCCTGAGGAAACTTCTGCTAATATCAAGGCTAGGGTGGACAGGGCAAGAGAGATTCAATTGCAGAGGTTTAGAAACGAAAAAAATTATTGCAATGCAAAGATGAGTGTTCCACAGGTCAAAAAGTATTGCAAACTTGACGATATGAGTGAGGGGATTTTACGCTCTGCCTTTGAAAGGTTAAATTTATCGGCAAGGGCTCATGACAGAATTTTGAAAGTTGCTCGTACCATTGCCGATCTTGAGGGATTTGAAGAAATTCAAGCCGTTCACATTGCCGAAGCAATAGGTTATCGAAGTTTAGATAGGAAATATTGGACATAAAAAGTGTTGACAAAATTTATAAAATTTGTTAAACCTAATAAAGTTCAATCTAAATGAAGGAAATTTTATGAAAGATATAGAAAAATTTTTGATTTGGCTTGCCCAATTCAATTTATCACAAAAAAAGGTGGACGATATATTAAATCTATGTCACGATTATGATATTTTGTCCTTCCCTAAAATCAGCGGGCTTGACAAAATCTTTAAGTTTCAAGATTTGGAAGATATGAGAGCCAAGGCAACAAGCATTTCTATTAGCAATTATTTTGACTCTTTACAAAGACAGAACATAAATGTTATTACCGGTGTTAGCGAATTATATCCTCAAAAATTGACAGGGATTTGCAATCCGCCGAGTGCATTATTTTGCAAAGGTGATTTATCTTTATTAGACAAGTTTGCTATTTCAATTGTCGGGGCTAGGACTCCTAGCAATTACGGAAGAATTATAACCGATGATTTTTCTGGGAGTTTAGCAAAAAGCGGTGTTGTTATTATAAGTGGTCTTGCATATGGAATAGATAGTATTGCTCACAAGCGTGCTTTAGAAGTTGGCGGAAAAACTATTGCGGTTTTAGGAAGCGGTTTTAATCATATTTATCCAACCGAGCACACTAATTTAGCAGATGAGATTGCACAAAAGGAACTTTTGATTAGCGAATATAGTCCTTCTACAAAGCCTTCTAAATACTCTTTTGTTGAAAGGAATAGGATTATTGCAGGTCTTGGAGATGGTGTTTTGATTCCTGAAGCGGGTTTGAAAAGCGGAACTAGAAGTACTAAGGATTTTGCACTAGATTTTGGTCGTGATGTTTTCGCTATTCCAGGTGCTATCACCAATGAAAAGAGCGAGTTGCCAAATTTACTTATATCTTGCGGTCATGCTAAATGTGTTTTATCTCCTAAGGACATTTTGGAGGAATATAATTTAAAGTTAAAGCCTAAAGTTAGCGAGGTTAAACAGACTTCGGCACAGGAGGATGTTATTTTATCTTTGCTTGCCGACGGCGAAAAAGATGTGGCTTTTTTACAAGAAAATTCGGGATTTGATATAAAAAATCTCAATTCTTATTTGACTTTACTTGAAATTCGTGGAATAATAAGAAAGTTGCCGGGTAATTTTTACGCGACTACTTAATGGAGGATTATTTTGAAGTTAGTTATTATTGAATCTCCTTCAAAGAGAGAATCTTTAAAAAAATATTTGGGTTCTGATTATGAAATTTTTGCAACCAAGGGGCATGTTAGAGATTTGCCACCTAAGAGTTTTGCCATTGATATAAAAAATAATTTTGAGCCTCGTTATGAAATACTTGTTGATAAGAAAGATCTTATCTCTGATTTGAAAAGAAAGGCTGACAAAGCAGATTATGTTTACATTGCAACCGACCCCGACCGTGAAGGTGAGGCTATTTCTTGGCATGTTGCTCATATTTTGGATTATCCAGCAGACAAAAAATGTCGTATTCAATTCAACGAAATTTCTAAAAAGGCAGTAACTAAGGCTTTACAAGAGCCTAGGGCTATTGATTTAAATTTAGTTGATGCTCAACAGGCAAGAAGAGTTATGGATAGATTGGTGGGTTATAAACTTTCGCCAATTCTTTGCAAAAAGATTGCCCCTAAACTTTCTGCAGGTCGTGTTCAATCTGTAGCACTCAAACTCGTTGTTGACAGAGAAAAAGAAATTGAAGCGTTTATTCCAGAAGAATATTGGACAATTACTGCCAATATGGAAAAGTCAAAGCAATCTTTTAAAGCAACTTTGACTACCAAGAACAAGAAAAAGTTTGTACCTAAAAACAAGCAAGAAGTAGACAATGTTCTGGCTGAGATAAAAGAAGGTGAGTTTAAGATAAGTGAACTTAAAAAGTCCAACACAAAAACTCATGCTCTTCCACCATTTATAACATCTACTATGCAACAAGATGCTTTAAACAAACTTGGCATGAGTGTAAAGCGTACCTCTTCTTCTGCTCAACAACTTTATGAAGGCGTTGAGGTCAAAGGCGAAGGCAAGATGGCTCTTATCACATATATCAGAACAGACTCTGTTCGTGTTTCGACTGACGCACAAGAATCTTGTAGAAATTATATTAAAAAGATATATGGTGATGAGTTTGTTCCAGAAAAACCAAACAACTATCACACAAAAGCCTCTGCTCAAGACGCTCACGAAGCAATCAGACCTATTTCTATGGAGATAAAACCAGAAGATATAAAAGACACTGTTTCTCCTGATAACTATAAATTATACAAACTTATTTATGAAAGATTTTTGGCAAGCCAAATGTCTGAAGCGGAATACTCAAATGTATCTATAACTTTTGATGTTAATGGTTACGGCTTTAAGACAAGTGGCAGGACTATGAATTTTCCTGGTTATACCAAAGTGTATAAAGAGTTTGTTGATGAGGACAAAAAGGATAATTCTATGGCGGGCAAATTGCCTGTTATGGAACAAGGAGAAGTTGTTCCTTGTAAGGAAATTTTACCAGAACAAAAATTTACCAAACCTCCAGTTAGATATACAGAAGCCAGCCTCGTTAAGGCTATGGAAGAAAAGGGGATTGGTCGTCCTGCAACTTATGCAGCAACTATTTCTGTTTTGACTAGTAGAACTTACTGCGAAAAAGAAGGCAAGTATTTTGTACCTACAAAATTAGGTAGAAATGTTATAGATTATCTTGACCAATTTTTTAGTTCGGTTATCAATGTAAAGTTTACTGCTCATATGGAACAACGACTTGATGACATTGCCGAAGATAAAGATGAATGGAAAAAGGTTATAGAAAGTTTTTGGGATGGATTTAGCACACTTCTTGGCAAGGCTGATGCTAGTAGCGTTACAATGAAAGCACCTCCACAAGAGACAGATATTGTTTGCGAAAAATGTGGTGGAAAAATGCTTATTCGTGAGGGCAGGTATGGTAAATTTTTAGGATGCTCAAACTTTCCAAAATGTAAAAATGTGCAATCTTATGAAGATGAAGAGAACAAAAAAACTCAAAAACTTGCAGGGAAATGTCCTGAATGTGGTGCGGACATGGTTGAAAGATTTTCTAAGCGTGGCAAAAAATATTACTCATGTACACGCTATCCTGATTGCAAGTTTATGAGTTGGGATATTACTACTGGACAAAAATGTCCTAAATGTTCTAGTCCAATGATAATTAAAGGCAAGTTAGTAAAATGCTCTTCTCATGAGTGTGATTATAAGGTGGAAAACCAAACAAATGAAGATTAAAAAAACTGTGAACATTATTGGCACTGGCTTTGCGGGGATAGAAACTGCCCTGTTTTTGGCAAGTCATGGCATTAAGGTTCACATTTTTGATAGAAATTATCAAAATTATAAGTGTGACAATCTTTCTTGCGAATTTTTTGGCAAAAATCAAAAAAATGTTAATTTTGCAAGAGATTTGCTTCGCGAGGAATTGAAATTGCTTTCAAGCAAGTTTGTGGAAGTTGAAGAAAAATTCTATAAAGGTGGACTTATAGAATGTGGATGTATTGGCTCTCGCCTTTTGGAAGAAGGTCGAAAACTGATAAAAAATAATCAAAATATTGAGGTCTTTGACTTGAATGTAAAAGAACTTGATTTAGATGAAATCAATATTGTAGCCACAGGTCCTCATACAGATGGAGAATTGTTTGATTGGCTAAAAAAACATTATGGATCAATGAGATGCAATGATGGAATTTATGAAAATCCTATCGTTGATAATGTTGAGGAAAATTTATTATATAAAAAAGAAGGCGATGAAAGCGGAGATTTATATTTACCATTCACTTATGAGGAATATTTAGATTTAGTGAATAGAATTGTAAAGGCACGCAACGATTATTTGGACTTATCAGGCAACAAGAAGATAACTACAGGTACAAATGCTATAGAAAAACTTGTTGAAAATGGAAAAGATGCATTAAAAAACCAATCTTTAAGAATTTGCAAACTTGAATCTTTCAACGAAAGACCTTATGCAGTTTTAAGAATAAAAAGAGTTGCATTAGGCTATGAATTGTGTGGACTATCAAGTTCGCTTCCTTATATTTTGCAGGATATGATTATATCTTCAATGAAGCCTTTTAAAAATTGTAAATTAATCAAAGAGGCTAGAGTTTTACAAAACTATTATATAAATAGCCCATATGTTATCAATCAGCATTTGCAATCTCTTAAGGACGAAAGGGTTTTCTTTGCCGGAGGACTGATTGGATTGGATGGACATTTGGAGGCAATGGCTAGTGGGCTAATTGCTGGTTATAGTGTTTTAGCGTATATTTATGGCAAACAATTCAAATCCCTACCATATGGGACATGCGTAGGGTCACTTATGCGAAAATTAATTTGTACAAATGTTTCAAATACTTCACCTTTGCTTGCAAGTTATGATATAATAGAGGGGTACAAGAATTATGAAAACAAAGATAAATTTTTGCAATATACTAAAGAAAGTTTAACAAAATTTGTGGAGGATTATTATGGATGGAATAAAATTTAGAGGCACAACTATTTGTGGAGTTAAGCGTAATGGCAAAATTGCTATTGCAGGTGATGGTCAGGTGACTATGGGCGATAGTGTTATCTTCAAAAACAATGCTAAGAAGGTAAGAAGAATTTACAATGATCAAGTTGTTATTGGTTTTGCAGGAAGTGTTAGCGACGCTTTTTCGTTAAGCGAAAAGTTTGAGGCAATGCTAAACAAATTTTCTGGTAATCTCATGCGTAGTGCAGTTGAACTTGCAGAAACTTGGCGTGACGACAAGGCTGTAAGAAAATTAGAAGCACTTATGATTGTTGCTGATAAAAATCAACTTTTGATGGTTTCTGGAACTGGAGAGGTTATAGAGCCAGACGAAGATATCTGTGCAATAGGCTCTGGTGGAAACTATGCCTTTGCTGCTGCCAAGGCATTAAAGCAAAATACAGATATGGAAGCCAAAGATATTGCCCAAAAAGCACTAAAAATAGCAAGCGAAATTTGTGTATTCACAAATGACCATATAATAGTAGAGGAGGTGTAGTATGAATTTTTCACCAAGACAAGTTGTAGACGAATTAGATAAATATATTGTTGGACAGGCTAAGGCAAAGCGTGCTGTTGCCATTGCACTTCGCAACCGCTATAGACGCAGTCAGTTGGCTAAAGAACTAAGAGAGGAAATAACACCTAAAAATATAATTATGCGTGGCCCAACAGGTGTTGGGAAAACCGAAATTGCTAGACGCCTAGCCAAACTTGTAAAAGCACCTTTTATCAAAATTGAAGCAACTAAATATACAGAAGTAGGCTATGTTGGTCGCGATGTTGAAAGTATGGTTAGAGACCTTGTTGAGGTTTCTGTTCGATTAGTTAAAGATGAAAAAGCACACGAAATGGAGGCTAAAGTTGCTCCAACTGTTGAAAATCGTTTAGTAGATGCTATATGTGATACTCTTCGTGCACAAGATCAACAAGTTGAACGCAGTCAAATTTTGGACGAATATCGACAAGGTAAGTTTGAAAATATGACAATCGACATTATGGTTCAAGAAACAGCAAAGCCTATGCTTGCAATTGGTGGGCCAGGGATAGATTTAGGCTCAATGTTTGATGGCATCATGCCAGCCAAACGCAAAAAGAGAAAAATGCCAGTTTCACGAGCAAGAGAGGTGGTGACTAGTGAAGAATGTGAACGCGTTATTGATAACGACAATGTAAACGCAGAAGCAATTCGTCGTGCCGAGGAAGAAGGTATAATTTTTATTGACGAAATTGACAAGATTATAGGCAAAGGTGGAACAAACAACTCTCAGGATGTATCAAGAGAGGGAGTTCAAAGAGATATTTTGCCTATAGTTGAAGGTAGTACAGTTTCTACAAAATATGGAAATGTAAAAACTGACTTTATTCTCTTTATAGCATCAGGTGCTTTCCATGTTTCGCGAATTGAAGATATGATCCCAGAACTTCAAGGTCGTTTTCCAATTCGCGTTGATCTTGAAAATCTTAATAAAGAGGATTTCAAAAAGATTTTGGCTGAAACCAAAAATTCTCTTATCTTCCAGTATTCAAGTATTTTAAAGGTTGACAATATTGACCTTAAATTCACAGATGACGCTCTAGATGAAATTGCTGAAATGGCAGTTGCCGAAAATGAAACAAGCGAAAATATTGGTGCAAGACGTTTGCATACAATTATGGAACTTCTGCTTGAAGATATTTCTTTCAATGCATCGGGTGACCATCCAATGCTTGAAGTGAAAATTGACCGTGCTTATGTTCAAAATGCTTTCAAAGAGACCAAGAAGAAGTTTGATTTGAAGAAGTATGTATTGTAAGGAAACAATATGGATTTAAGTCGAGAAGAACTGCTTATAGGCAAAGAAGGAATTGAAAAATTAAAAAATAAAAGTGTGATACTTGTTGGCGTTGGCGGTGTTGGTGGCTATATAGCAACCATGCTTGTTAGAGCGGGTGTTGGCAAAATTAAACTCGTAGATTTTGACAAAGTTAGTCCATCCAATATCAATCGTCAAGTTGTTGCCAATGTGGAAACTATTGGCAAAAGCAAGGTTGAAGTTTTGAGAGAAATGCTACTTAAAATCAACCCTGATTTGCAATGTGAGATTGTAGACGAAAAATTAACGGCAGAGAATGTTGAAAAAATAATCACGCCTTGTCATATGTGCATTGATGCAATTGACAGTGTGGCAGATAAGGTTGCACTTATAATTTACTGCAAAAAGCACAATATAGATATAATTTCGGCTATGGGTGCTGGCAATAGGACAAGTATTCCGCGTTTTGTTTTGACCGACGTCTACAAAACGCATGATGACGGCTTGGCAAAAGTTATTCGCAAGAAGTTACGCGAGGCGGGAGTTGAAAGTTTAAGCGTTGTAACTTGCGAAGAAAAGGCGTTGTCGACAGGAGAAAGGACTGTTGGAAGCATAAGTTATTATCCAGCCATGTGTGGAATAACTTTGGCGGCGGTTGTAATAAACAAATTTTTAGGTGGCTTAGACACTAATAAATAAAAAGGGGTGAAATATGGAAATATTAAATGCAAAAAATTTTGAAGAGCAAACAAAAAAAGGAATTGTTATAGTTGACTTTTTTGCGACTTGGTGCGGACCTTGCAGAATGATGGCTCCAATTTTGGAAG
>CAMUNJ010000017.1 GCA_947090235.1 uncultured Bacillota bacterium | reverse complement strand
GTCCACAAATAAAGACAAGATGTTTTTTTGTAGATAATTCTTTTGCCACTTCTGGTGATAAATGTTTCCCGCTAGGACTTGCAAACACTATGCAAGAGTTACGTTTTTTTACCGCCTTTATCGCGTCATAAATTGGTTGCACACTCATAAGCATTCCCGCACCACCACCAAAAGGCGTATCGTCGCATTTTTTATGCTTGTCTTTTGTATAGTCACGAATGTTATGGAGATTTACTTCCAATATGCCTTTATCTTGAGCACGTTTCAAAATGCTTGTATCAAGGGAAGAAAAAGCCTCTGGAAAGAGGGTTAAAATATCTATCTTCATACTTTAACCTCCTCGAATTTTTCACGGTCAACAACTAGCGTACCGTCTTTAACAAGAAACACTTCCTTCAAAAATGGAGCTTGGTATGTTCGCCCTTCACTTTCAATAACAAAGTTGTCTGTTGCACCATAGTTTTCAACATCAACAATTTGTCCAACAAGCCCGCCATC
The DNA here is from genome assembly GCA_947090235.1 of uncultured Bacillota bacterium. Taxonomy (GTDB): domain Bacteria; phylum Bacillota; class Clostridia; order Christensenellales; family UBA1242; genus Caccovivens. The sequence goes on along the minus strand of CAMUNJ010000017.1, from coordinate 11,246 downwards.
AGTGTCATAAAGCACCATTCCAATTAGGTCGTCAATCAAAAATTCGTAATCATCTTTCTTATCTTCCAAAAGAGATTTATCTACTTTGAGTTGTTTATTCCTCAAAGTTTCGGCGTCATTTCGAGTGTTGACACCATTAAAAGTTATGTACAAAAAGCCTTGACGGAAAGAAATACGCATGATTTCATAGTCCTTTCCCTCAATGCTAACAGATTTTAGATTATCAAAAACAGCAAGGACATTAGTGAGAGGCATTGCTTTAACCTCCCCCTTAATGCCTTGCGGTTTGACAATTTTTGCTATTGGCAAAAGCATTTACTCACCAAACTTAACGAAGGTCTTTTTCCCTTCGCGTGGAGTTCCAGCTTTAACGATTGAACGAATGCTTTGAGCAATTTTTCCACCCTTACCAATAATTCTACCCATATCATCAGGTGCAACAAAAACATGAATTACATTTTCGTTTTCTTCTTCTGTTTCTGTCACTTTTACACTGTTTTCATCCATTACAAGACTTTTAACAATGTATTCAACGAGTTCTTTCATAATACACTCCTTAAATTAGTATTTACTATTACTTCTTAATGATTCCGCTTTTTACAAGAAGTTGTTTTGCTGTTTCGGTTGGAGTAGCGCCATTTTTGAACCACTTCTCAGCCTTTACAGAATCAATCTTGATTTCAGCAGGATTTGTGAGTGGGTTATAAGTGCCGATAATATCAACAAATTTGCCATCTCTTGGACTGCGTGAATCTGCAACAACTACTCTATAGAAAGGTGCTTTTTTGTCACCCATTCTTGTAAGTCTGATTTTAACTGCCATTGTAATTTTCTCCTTTTTGTATATTTTTATTTTCTAATCTTCTTTTCTTTATAGAAAAGAAGCAAAAGAACACTTAACGATTTTTATTTTTCTTCAAAAAAGTAAAAATCGTTGACTTTTTCTTACTTTTAAAAATAATCATAAGAAAAGCCTATATTAAACTTTTTTTGCTTTCGCAATAAAAAGGTTTAACCAAATTTAGTTTTAACTTGTTTAACTATTCTCAACACTTTCTTCAATAATATGTTCTTTTATATAGTCATCAATTTCTTTATTAGTTTGACCATGAAAACCAAAGCCTATTTTACTGTAATCCACATTTTTTCGTTTGTATTGTTTTTCTTCATCGTCGTCAACAACACTCTTAAACCATTCAGGTTTATATTTTTCTTCTGGAATAGCATATTCAACAGCAGTAACTTCAGTGTTATCAAACTGATATCCGCCCCTACCATCAAACTTTTTTAAAATTGAATCAGGTATTTCAAAAGCAAGTATTACACAATGTTCTTGTTTATCTTCAAATCTCTGTTTTTTTAAATCAACAGCATCTATTAAATCTCTAAAAAAGTGCAAATATTTAACATCATATAAATAATGATGATTATTATACGAAATTCCAAAATAACGAGCACTTAAAATAGTATTTATATTTGAACCTTTCACTTTTTCATGATTTTGATATTGTGATAATAAATCTTTTTTTATAGTCCTATAAACAAGCATATTTTCTCCTTTTAGTTGTGCAACAACTAGAACATTCCCTTCAAGCCACGCAAGCCTTTGCCACCTTTGAGTTGTTTCATCATCTCTTTGCTGTCGTAGAATTGTTTGATTAGCATGTTTACTTGTTGAACTGTTGTTCCACTACCCTTGGCAATGCGTTGACGACGAGATGCTTTGATAATGTCAGGATTGCGTCTCTCTTCTGGCGTCATTGATTGAATGATTGCTTTGTTGACTTCAAGTTGACCCTCGTCAATATTAATGCCTTTAAGTTTATTACCAAGCCCTGGGATCATGCCTAAAATATCTTTGAGTGATCCCATTTTTTTGAGACTTTCAAGTTGAGTGAGATAGTCCTCAAAAGTGAAGGAATTTGCAATCATCTTTTCTTGCATTTTCTTGGCTTCTTCTTCGGTCACTGCTTCTTGTGCTTTTTCAATGAGTGAAAGCACATCGCCCATGCCTAGGATTCTGCCTGCGATGCGGTCTGGATAGAATGGCTCTAAATCACCAATCTTTTCGCCAATGCCTGTAAACTTGATAGGTTTTCCTGTGATTGCCTTGATTGAAAGTGCTGCACCGCCACGAGTGTCACCGTCAAGTTTTGTAAGGATTACACCTGTTACATCAAGGTCACGATTAAAACTTTCGGCAACTGTCACAGCATCTTGACCTGTCATTGAGTCAACTACAAGCAAAATTTCAGTAGGCTTAACTTCTGCCTTGATGTCTTTAAGTTCGGTCATCAACTCTTCATTAATATGAAGTCGACCAGCTGTATCAATAATAACAGTATCAAAGCCTTGCTTTTGTGCGTGTTCAATGGCTTGTTTTGCAGTCTTGACTGGATTTTGTGTCCCCTTTTCAAAAACTTCAGTATTTGCCTGTTTACCTACAACTTGAAGTTGATTGATTGCAGCAGGTCTATAAATGTCACATGCTACAAGTAAAGGTTTTTTGGCAGACTTCTTGAGGTGTGCGGCAAGTTTTGCACACATTGTTGTTTTACCAGCACCTTGCAAGCCACACATCATAATAATAGTTGGAGGTGCTGGACTAACTTTTAACTTTTGGTCATTTGACGACATAAGTTCAGTCAATTCGTCTCTAACAATCTTGATAACTTGTTGAGCGGGAGTTAAAGATTTTAAAACCTCGTCCCCAACCGCCTTTTCACTAACTTTTTTGACAAAGTCCTTTGCAACCATGTAGTTGACATCGGCCTCAAGAAGTGCGATTCGAACCTCACGCATAGCGTCCTTAATTTCAAGCTCTGTCAACTTTCCTCGCTTTGTTAGTTTGGAAAAAATATGATTAAATTTTTCGCTTAATGATGAAAATAATGCCACCTACTTTTTCCTCCCTTTAAGATTTTGGATTTCGCTTTCATAAACATTCGTTTTTTGCAAGAAACCAAGCTTTGTCTCAAACTCTTCAAGCTTTTTGCTCCCCTTGCTTATCGCGTCCTTAACCGCTTGTCTTGAAACACCACGATTTTCAGCAATCTCGCTGTTGGTGAGATTAAATAAAAGATAGTCATTCATAATGTCCTGTTGACTTTGGCTTAACAAAGGACTATATAAGTCAAAAAGTCTGCAAAGCCTAACATTTTCTTCAATCTTCATTATCACCCCTAAGCAAAATAGTCGCGCAACATTTGGTTGCCGTCAAGCAAAATTGCTTTACATTCGTAATATATCATAACTATTTCCAAAAAGCAAGTATTTTACAAAAGTTTTTTAAAAATATTTATGTTGACATTTTCTTTATCTTTTGATATACTTTGACCAAAGGAGAAATATATGAAAACAATAGAAAAAGAAATTTATTGGCATGTTGGTAGTGAAGAACTTGAAAATGGCTACATTACACTTGGCTCAAAAGCTTATGGAAAAGCAATAATAGTTTTGCCAGAGGGATTTGTTGTTCCAAGTAAATACGCAAATCGATTTGATAATCAGTTTGACTTTTTGACAGACGAGAAATACTCTGATGAGCAAATTTTATTAAACTATTTGGGAAAAATTTGGAGCAAAATCATTGAAAAGAATTACTCTAATGATGTAGTTTCACTCATTAACACCATATGGAGAAAAGAAGCACTTGAAAATACTTTAGCTGTATTAAATAAAAATGCAAAAAATAAAAATATTGGTACAATTAAAAATTTAACAGTTGAATACTACACTGAAAAAGATCACGAAGAAGAAATTGTAAAAGCAAGTGATAAAACATATAAGATGACAAGGAAAATTTTAACAGAATATACATTAGTTGATGAAAATAATAGCCAACAAAACCCATCAACAAATCCTAACGAACACGAACAATAAAAAAGTCACGGAATGTCCGTGATTTTTTATTGTAATAAGCAAGTCTTTTACAAAACTTTTTGAAAAATATTTATGTTGACAAATCATTTTTTCTGTGATATACTTTTGCTATCAAAGGAGAAAGTTATGAAAATTGCAGGAAAGAAAAGCATGGAACAAATCAAACAAGAAAAAGAAATTGCTAAGAAGGTCAATCAAGATCTTTTAAGAATGAAAAGGATTTTTCAACTTGAAGAAGATATTAGATCAACAATGTTTAAGTTAAATGCACAATTAAATGAACTTAACGCCTTAAATGCTGTTGAAGGAAGAGGCGCAGTAGATATTGAAGATTATTGTTACCACAACCTTTATTCTCAACAAAGGTTTGAAGATGATTATAACAAAATAAGAGAAGTAGAAAAAGAAAAATTTTATAAAGAGCCTCCAGAACTTATGAAAAAAACATCAACAGAGAATAGCGAAGATGAACAATAAAAAATCACGGAAAATCCGTGATTTTTTATGGCAACAAATCGACTATTATGCTGTTGCTGACACCGTAAAAGTCAGGATTTAATGTGATTTTATCGCCATTTAAATTTATAATCCCTTGTTCAACAAATTTCGACAAGTTGGGATTTTGTATTATATCATAGCCAAGTTTTTGCAAATCCTTTATTGAAACACCCTCTTGACAACGGAGTCCAAGCATGATTTTTTCTTCAATTTGTTGTTCTTTAGTTATCTTTTCATAACTTGCTAAAATTCCATTAAAATAGTCATTAAAATTTCGGCTATTTGCAAATCTTATGCCGTCAACATAGGAATGTGCCGATAAGCCAAAGCCTATATAATCATCTAATTTCCAATAGCCAAGATTATGTTGACACTCATATCTGGGCAAAGCAAAATTAGAAATTTCGTAGTGAATAAACCCGCGTTCTGTTAAGAAACCGACGAGTCGGTCATAAATACTGACGCAGTACTCATCATCTGGCACGATACTTTTATCTTTTTGATAAGCATTATATAATGGTGTTCCCTCTTCAATTTGAAGCATATATGCTGACAGGTGTTTAACGCCAAGGCTTACCAGTTTTTCAGCAGAATTTATTAAATCGAACTCGCCAGTAGAAAGTACTTCGCACTCGCTCACACCTATCATAAGGTCAGCAGATATATTTTCAAAGCCTGCCCTTTTAGCATCTTTAATTGCCCCAATAGCCTCTTCTTTTGTATGACGACGATTTAAAAATTTAAGTGTTTTATCATTCAGTGATTGTACGCCAAAAGAAATACGATTTATGCCAAGTTCTTTATATTTTTTTAATTTTTCAAAACTTTCACTCGCAGGATTACATTCTATTGTGATTTCTGCGTTTTCATCAAAAACAAAGTTTTCATTAATTGCATTCATAATTTTTTCTATATATGTCACCTCAACACTTGAAGGTGTTCCGCCGCCAAAGTAAATGCTTTGTACCTGTCTATCTTTATATGGGCAAGATAAAATTTCTTTTTCAAGTTTATCAAAATACTTTTTCTTTAAATCCTCTTCACACACAAAGGAAGCAAAGTCGCAATAACTACACTTACTTTCACAAAACGGCACATGAACATATATTCTTATCTTTTTCATTTTTTGTTTTTACTCTCTTCTTTTCTTACAAGAAAAGAAGCAAAAGAAGAATAATTTGCGATACTTGATAAATTCTTTATCTTCGCATCGCAAACGACTTTTATCCTTTTAGTAAAAGATAAATAAAATTTCTTTTGCAATGCGAAAACAAATTTTGTTGAGCATTGCAAATAAGTTTTCTTTTGTTTACTTTTCTTTAAAAGAAAAGTAATAAAAACTATTCGTCATTATCAAGTTTTAAAATTGAAATAAAGGCTTCGGCAGGAAGTTCAACTGAGCCAAATTGACGCATACGCTTTTTGCCTTCCTTCTGCTTTTCCAATAACTTGCGTTTACGCGTAATGTCCCCTCCGTAACACTTGGCAAGAACATCCTTACGCATTTGGCTTACAGTTTCTCGTGCAATAATCTTGTTGCCAATAGCAGCCTGAATAGGGACTTCAAAAAGTTGACGAGGAATAATCTTCTTGAGTTTTTCTGCAATTAGACGACCTCTAGAATAAGCCTTGTCCTTATGAACTATAAAAGATAAGGCATCACATTTTTCCCCGTTCAAAAGAATGTCAACTCTAACAAGGTCTGCAGGACGATAACCTGCCATCTCATAATCAAAACTTGCATAACCCTTTGTGCGAGATTTTAAACTATCAAAAAAGTCATATACAATTTCACCGAGTGGCAAAATATAATCCACCCTAACACGAGATTGGTCTAAATAAACAAGCCCCTCACTAATTCCTCTCTTTTCTTGTGCTAGTTCCATAATTGCCCCTACATACTCTGGTGGAGTAAAAATACTCGCTTTAACAACAGGCTCTTCAACACGAGATATCTCAACAGGACTAAGCCACTTTGAAGGATTCGAAATTTCTAAAACTTCGCCATTTGTCTTATAAACCATATAACTAACACCTGGTGCAGTTGTTATGATATCCAAATTAAATTCTCTCTCTATACGCTCAGTAATTATTTCAAGATGCAATAACCCCAAAAATCCACATCGAAACCCAAAACCTAGGGCTTCACTAACTTCTGGCATATATTCAAGCGAAGCGTCATTTAGTTTTAGTTTTTCCAGAGCATCCTTTAGTTCGTTATATTTGCTTCCATCAACTAAATAAATTCCACAATAAACAACTGGCTGTACTTTTTTATATCCAGGCAAAGCCTCCTTGCAAGGAGAAAGTGTATGAGTTATTGTATCACCAACTGCTACATCGCTTATCGTTTTGATTGAGCCTGCAATATATCCAACATCTCCAGCCAACAAACAATTGCAAGGCTTTGGGTTTGGAACAAAAACTCCAACTTCAGTCACTTCATATTGCTTGCCAGTTTGCATCATCGTAATTTTATCACCAACTTTAACAGTTCCGTCAAAAACACGAACAAGACAAATAGCACCCTTGAAATTGTCGTAGTAACTATCAAATATCAAACATTTCAAAGGATCATTTTCGCTGCCTTTAGGCGAAGGGAACTCTTTTACTATCATTTCTAAAACTTGGTCAATGTTTGTTCCATCTTTAGCAGAAATGCAAGGTGCGTGCATAGCAGGCACACCAACAACATCTTCTATCTCTTGCTTTACCTCTTCTGGTCTTGCCGATGGCAAATCAATTTTGTTGATAACAGGCAAGATTTCAAGGTTATTATCTATTGCAAGATAAGCATTGGCTAGAGTTTGTGCCTCAACACCTTGAGATGCATCCACAATCAAAATAGCACCTTCACAAGCGGCAAGTGAACGCGAAACTTCATAAGTAAAATCCACATGACCAGGAGTGTCAATCAAATTTAGTTCATACTCCTCGCCTTCAAAAGTGTAATTCATTTTTGTAGGAGTAAGTTTGATTGTGATACCTTTTTCTCGCTCAAGTTCCATACTATCCAAAAGTTGAGCCTGCATGTCTCGTTTAGCAAGTGTGCCAGTTTTTTCAATCAACCTGTCAGCAAGTGTGCTTTTTCCATGATCTATGTGTGCAACAATGCAAAAATTTCTAATTTTTTTAAGTCTTTCCATAAAAAGTATTATATATAAAAATAGAATTATTGGCAAGCAAAATTTTAAAACAATCAATTTTGAATTTTATTTTTTTAAAAAGCATAAACTATTTTGAATAATATGTCGAAAACGGTTGCTTTGCGTATAACTTGTATGATATAATAACTAAAAAATAAGGTAGGAAATTATGAATTTATTTGACTCTTGGCTTGTTGAATTACCTATTGCTCATCGTGGTTTACATGATAAACAAGTGCCTGAAAATTCTATGATGGCTTTTAAAAATGCTATCGACAATGGCTATGCAATCGAACTTGATGTTCGTATGCTTTCTGACGGCACAATTGTTGTTTTTCATGATGATAGTCTTGCTAGACTTACTGGAAATGATGGATATATCAAGTTCTTGAAAAAGTCAGACCTTGATATGTTAACTTTGGAAGGCAGCCAAGAAAAAATACCTACTTTCGAAGAAGTTTTGAAATTTGTTGATGGCCGCACTCCACTTTTAATTGAAATCAAAAATCAAAGTAAAATTGGCGAACTTGAAGCAAAAGTTCTTGAAATTTTGAAAGATTATCAAGGCAAATTTGCAATTCAAGCCTTCAATCCTTATGTATTAAATTATTTTTATAAACATGCTCCACAGATTCCAAGAGGTCAACTCGCTGGTTACTTAAAAACTCAAAAATTGCCATTCTTTCAAAAATTTGCTCTTAAACGCATGTTGTTAAATAAGCGTGTTAGCCACCCTGATTTTATCTCATATGAAGGAAAATTTTTACCAAACAGATTTGTTCGCAAATACAAAAGACTTCCACTACTCGCTTGGACCATTCGAAGCCAAGAAGAATATATGAAAGTTGTAAAATATTGCGACAATATAATTTTTGAAGGGTTTGAACCTAAGATTTAATTTTAATAGTTTTCATTATAAAAACAATCTGCATTAATAAATTAAAAAATGCTTTACAAATTTTTATCATTGTAAAGCATTTTTTAATTTATTTGTTTTTTAAATAACTAACCTTTTTTATACCATAAGTTTTTTCATCCAACAATTGTAATTTCTCATTCCAAATATAATTATCTTCTTTAGCATGTTCAACTACCAAAACACCTTCTTCGCTAAGAAGTTTTAACTCTGCGATTTTATTTACTACTGGAAGATAAAGCCCACTTTTATATGGCGGATCAAAAAGAATAATATCAAACTTCTTATTCGCAAATCTCTGCAAAACTTCAAGTACATCACCTTTGATAACTAAGCAATCCGCCCTCAAAGATTTTAAATTTTCTTGCGTCAAAGATATACTTCGAATATCCTTGTCAACAAACACAACCTCTTTTGCCCCTCGACTTAATGCCTCAATACCAAGAGCACCAGTTCCACAACATAAATCTAGAACAGTTGATTCTTGAAGCGAAAATTGTAGTTTATTAAAAATCGCCTGCTTAACCATGTCGGCAGTTGGACGAATATGCTCAAATTTATTTTCTTTTAGTGGCTTACCCCTAAATTTACCTGCTGTCACTCTCATAAATATATTTTAACATATATTTGAGTAAAATTCCAAACAAAATATGCTATAATAAATTTACCCTCAAATAAATCAAAAGGAGTAGGTTATGAAAAAGCATTATCCAAGATATACATTGCGTATTCCCAAAGAGTTATTAGATAAAATAAGTTATACTGCTGAACAAAATGGTAGAACAAAAAATCGTGAAATAGAATTAACTTTGCGGAAATACATTTCTGACTATGAGCGTTTATATGGAAAAATCAATATAAACAAGGAGCAAGAGTCGAGTTAAATTTTACTATTTATATAAAAATCTTTTGTATTTACATCAATTTATGATATAATTTTGTATATATAACGGTAAAGGAAATGAAAATAAAAAACAAAGAAATACTTTTAAGCAGATTATTGAAACCAATCATCTTTTTAGCATTGGCTTTTATTTTAGAAATCATACAATTTGCAATTTTTGCATTCAAATCAAGTGACGGCTCATTACAACTTCTTCCATCATATATTTTGCTTGATATTGCAATTTGGCTGATTTTTGCTGGAATTATTTTTGCCATGAACAAAAAATGGAGTCAAAACATCTACTTTTACATATTTATTATTATTCAAATAGTTTTTAATATAATTAATATTATTCTTAGCAAAACACTAGGAAATGTATTTTATTTTAAATTGATAGGTTTAGCATCTGAAGGTGCTGAGGCTTTTGACTGGGGAATGATTAGATGGGGCTCTATTTCTATCAATCTTGCAATATTTATACTTGCAATAATATCGCAAATTTTGATAGATAAATTTGCAAATAAAAAACTACAATTAAATAAAATTTCTGCAAGAGTTTTAGGGCTTATTATTTTTGCCTCTTGTCTTGTAACAGGCGTTACAACTTTTGCAATTCAAACCAACTTTCTCTCACCTTATGACCAACAAATATGCGATGAATTAACTTTGAAAAACTATTCTATGCAAAAACTGGGTACTTTTGGTTTTTATATTCGTGATGCGATCAACTCTATCGCACAACCAAAGCCAGATTTAACTAAAGAGGAAGCATTAAAACTTATCGAAGAAGGTCAAAAAGAGGAAAATCAAAACGCTATACTTCATAACGATAATCTTATAATTATTATGCTTGAGAGTTTTGATGAATTTGCGATTGACCCATATAATACCCCTACAATTTACAAATTGATGCAAGAAAGCATTGTAGCAAATCAATATATAAGTAATAATAAAACCAACATAAGCGAAACTATAGGGCTTTTAGGATATATGCCTTTTGAAGAAGAACTATCACTTGAAAACAATCAATATTTGGCTACTAAATATTCGCTCCCAAATTTATTCAAAAACCAAGGATATCAAACAAACTATTTTCATTCTTATAAATCATCATTTTATAATAGAGATAAAATTATATCCAAACTTGGATTTGATGGTACATATTTTATTGAAGATGCAGACCTTGAAGACAAATCCACTTCTTTCTATGAATGGAATAGCGAGGTAGATTTCTTCAATTATTTTAAAAATCAAATTGCACCAACTGATGGAAGCAAATTTATGTCTTTTTATTTGACAGTTGCAACACATGGTAAATACGATAAAGCCAATGAAAGATTTGCTAAATATTATCAGCAATATGATTATAATCTAGAAAACACTGATTATAAATCTTGGCTAAATTCTCAAGGCTATGTCTTCCCAGAAGATATCGACGACCAAACTTATCTCAAACATTTTAAGGCCGCTGCAATGGATACTGACGCAATGGTTGCTAAACTTCTAGAACACTTGAATACAACCCAAGAAAATGGAAGAAAACTTATCGATAACACAAGTATATTATTCTATGCAGATCACAACTGTTTTTATCATGATTTGTGTTATAGAATAAAAAATACGGATGCAAAAGATACTTCTAATTTAAAGAGTTATCAAGTTCCAATGTTTATATATAGTTCAAAATTACAAGCACAAAAAATTGACCAATTTACAAACACCTACGACCTTCACCCTACTATTTGCGAACTTTATGGTCTTCCTTATTCAACATATATGACTTATGGAAGTGCAATTTTAGATAGCGAAGGTAAGAATATCGTTTGTGATGAAGATAAAATCTACTTTTCACAAAAAGTTGGTTATTTTTCAAACAAATTTCATTTGATGACACATATCCCAACGCAGTTACAGACCA
>CAMUNJ010000016.1 GCA_947090235.1 uncultured Bacillota bacterium | reverse complement strand
AAAGGCCCAGCCTTTTTTGTATGGTGCAAAATTTTAGAATATTTTTTACTGCTATTATGCGAAAAATATCCAACAAGAAGATAAGCCAGATATAATATAGGTATAACAATAGCAGTATCTTTTAATGCATCAAGAAGTGCGTCAACAAAAATTTCCATTAGTCACCTTAAATTGTTTACTTGGATTTACCCGCCTTTTCTTTTCTAGTTTCTTTTTCAACTTCTTCCTCAACCTCTTGGTCAGGAATTTCGTCAATTTTCATTTGTTTTGTTCTAACTCTTTTTTTGACAGTTTTTACTTCTTCAGTTTGAACTTCAACTTTATTATCTTCCAAAGTCTTATTTTCTGCCTGTTGAGCAAGTTCTGCTTTTTCGCGTTTAAATTCACTCATACGCTTTTCACTTTCACTTGGAGAATAAAGAATAATTGTCTGATCATCTTTAAAATCAATAACGCCATCCATATTTGCACTGATAAAAGCCCTACCAAGCATTTCATGAACAGATCCTTTATTTAAAGTTGAAATTTCACTTGTATCAGCAAAGAGTCCAACATGACCATTGTTCATAGTTCCTATCTTTGAGTTATTCAAAAGATATTGAATATCTCCATCAAGCATACTAACAAGGTCTGCATTATCAAAAACGCCTGTAATCTTACCTTTGATCATAGTGACAATTTTTGCTTTATCACGAAGAAACATAACTTCACCTTGAGTCATAGTAGAAAGTTCTGCTTTATCATCAATAAAACGAATAAAACCACCATTCATAGTGCCAATGCAAGCCTTATCTTCAACATAATCAATTTTACAATCATTTATAGTAGTTATCTTTGCTTTATCGCAAACGCGTGAGATAGTTCCAGATTTAAACAAAACAATCTTAGCCTTTCCGCCAAGTTCCTTTATTGTGCAATCTTCAACCATTTGAATTTTAGATTTACCAGCAATTTCTTTGAAAGTAGTACTAAAACTTTCAAGAACTACGGCATTTCCTGTTAATGTGACATTAAAACAGCGATTTAAAATATGCACACCATTAGAAAGTGTAAAATTCCCCTCTTCGTCGTGAATAATAGGGTCAATAACTTTTTCACTTTTCTTTCCAAACATAAAACACCTCACAAAACTATTATACGATAGTTCAATATGAGTATAACACAAAAAAATTCAATAAATCAATTAAAAAATTAAAAATTTTTCAAAAATATTGCCAAAAGGCAAATAAAATAAAAATTATGTGAGAAAAACAACAAAAATTTTACAAAATACTTGAAAATTTTAGTTGACTTGTCAACTTTAATTTCATATAATCTTAATTAAGCAATTTATAACAAGGAGTAGCATTATGAAGCAAGAAATCAATTTCTTCCCAGAGAAATTTTTAATTTTGCATAAATCATTGGTTAGTTATTTTAACTCTGCCTTAAAAGATAGCGATATGTCTGCTGGCTATGTGTTTTATTTCTTACTTTTGGCACAAGAAAATATGACGCAAGCACAACTCTCTCAACGCTCCAAGCGAGACAAAGCACACACAAATAGAGTTGTAAGTCAACTTATAGAAAAAGGTTATCTTGAATATGAAGACAACAATATAAAGAATAGAAAGATAAAATTGACAGGCAAAGGCATGGAATTTGCCGAGTACTGCAAAAAACTATTCAAAGAATATATCAAAAATCTTTTTTCTGGCATAGATAAAAACGACTTGGAAACCACTTCGAAAGTATTGACTCAATTGATAAATAATGCAAAAACCTTGGATCCATTGGAGGACGATAATGATTAAAATGTTAAAATATTTAAAATGGTATGAATGGCTTATTGCCATACTCTTGCTTGCAATTCTTGGCACTCACGCCTATTGCAATCTTCTTTTGCCAGAATTTATGGGAGATATTATTCGGTTTCTTGGCATGGGCAGTGAAATTGGGGCTTTCTGGCAAGATATATTATGGACTTCTTTAAAAATGCTTCTCACTATTATTGGAATTATCGTATGCACAATTATTGTTGGATATCTTTCTGCCTATCTTACAACAAATGTTATGGCTAGAGTTAGAGGCAAATTATTTCAAAATGTAAATAGTTTTTCTATGGCAGAAATAAATAAATTTTCAATTGCAAGTTTGGTTACTCGTTCTACAAATGATATAACTCAACTTCAACAAGTTTATTCTATGGTTTTAGGTTTTGGAATAACTGCACCTATAACTGCTATTCTTGCAATAATTAAAGTTGTACAAATCTCCGCCACCCTATCACTTGTAAATGTGGTTTCAGTTATTGCTCTAGTTTCATTAACAGTTTTGGTTTTCGTTTTGGTTATCCCTAAATTTAAAGTTATGCAAAAAAATACAGATAAAATCAACTTACTCACTCGCGAAAACCTTACAGGACTTAGAGTAGTTAGAGCATATTCTGCAGAAAAAGCCCAAGAAGATAAATTTGAAGTTACAAATAAATTTACAACCAAAATAGATATTTTTGCAAACAGAGTTTTTTCTATAATTGATCCAGGTATTACATTGATTATGCAAGGCACTTCGCTTGCTATCGTTTGGTTAGTTGCATATTTGTCTGGCGGTAACCCTGAATATATTGCTATTATTGGTGAATTTACACAATATTCTGCTCAAATAATAATGGGCTTTATGATGATATCAATGTTGTTTATGATGATCCCAAGAGGAATTGTATCTGCTAAGAGAATAAATGAAGTTTTACAAGAAAAATCATCCATTGTAGAAGGAAACTTAACTGGTAAAGAAGAAAACAATAACTCAAAAGGCTCTATTGTATTCGAAAATGTTTATTTCAAATATCCTAATGCAGATGAATATGTGCTTGAAAATATATCTTTTGAGGCTAAGCCAGGGCAAACTATTGCATTTATTGGCTCTACAGGAAGTGGCAAAAGCACTTTAATAAATCTTATACCACGCTTTTATGATGTTTCTGAAGGAAAGGTTTTAGTAGATGGTGTGGATGTCAAAGAATACAAACTTTCATCTCTTCATGATAAACTTGGCTATGTACCTCAACGCGGAGTACTATTTAGTGGAAGCGTAAAAGAAAATATTAAATATGGCGATTCAAATGCCAGTGACGAAGAGGTAGAAAAGGCTATAGAAACAAGTGAGAGCAATTTTGTATACAAACTAGACAAAGGTTTAGATTATTTTATTTCTCAAGGTGGTAAAAATGTTTCGGGAGGACAAAAGCAACGCCTCTCTATTGCAAGAGCAATAGTAAAAAAGCCAGAAATTTTTATCTTTGACGATAGTTTCTCGGCTCTTGACTACAAAACAGATAAAACACTAAGACGCAAACTTAAAAAATATATGGGCGATGCAACTTGCTTAATTGTTGCACAGCGTATTGGAACAATTATCAATGCTGATAAAATTATTGTTTTGGATGAAGGCAAAATTGTGGGCAAAGGAAAACATAAAGAACTACTAAAAAATTGTGAAGTTTATCGTCAAATTGCCTTATCTCAACTTTCAGAGGAGGAACTAAAAAATGAAAAATAATAATCAAATAATACAAACAAGTTCCCCTTCTGCGGTAGAACAAGTTGTAAAAAATAAGAAAAATAAAAAGATTAAACAAGAAAGTCAATTTAAAATTAAATATAAACAAACAAATCATAAAGCAAAGGATTTTAAAGGATCTTTGATAGGCATTATCAAAATGCTTAAGCCATTCAAATGGCTTGTTATAATTGGTCTTATTTTTGCAGTTATAGGAACTGTTTTAAGTATGATTGGACCAAATATTTTAAATCAAATGATGAAAGCCCTTATTCCTTTAAATATGCATAAGATAACGACACTAGGATTAATCTTAGTTGCAATGTATTTGACGGGATGTATACTCTCCTACTTTCAAGGATTTATTCTTGGTGGCGTTGCGGCTAAAATTTCTAGAAACTTAAGAACACAAATAACCAAAAAGATCAATCGTATGCCACTCAATTATTTTGATACAAATAGTTATGGTGATGTAATGTCTCGTTTAACCAACGATGTTGATACAGTTGGAAGAACTTTGGATAATACTCTAAGCAATCTTATAACTTCAATAACAATGATTATTGCTATTCCTATAATTATGTTCACTCTCAGTTGGCAACTGACTTTGATTGCTTTATGTGAAATTCCTCTTGCCTTCGTGGTAGTTTCAATAATAGTAAAATTCAATCAAAAGTACTTTGTAAAACAACAAAAATGTTTGGGCGAAATGAATGGACATATAGAAGAAATTTATTCTGCACATAATGTTGTAAAAGCATTTAATGGCGAAGAAAAAGCATATAAAGAGTTTGAAGTTATCAATAAAGAACTTAAACGCTCAGGTAGAAAGGCACAATTCTATTCTGGACTTATGCACCCTGTTATCAACTTTATAGGAAATCTTGTATATATTTGCATATGTCTAATGGGTGCATATATTGCTATAAAAAACAATGATTTCTTATTTATAACCTCCATAATCACATTTATGACATATATAAAATTGTTCAATCAACCACTTTCTCAACTTGGCTCTATCTCTGGCACACTTCAACAAACTGCCGCTGCAGCCGAAAGAGTATTTGAATTCTTGGCAGAGCCAGAACAAGAGGATGAAAGCGAAAAGAACACTACCCTCAAAAAAGTTAAAGGTAAAGTCGAATTTAGTCATGTTAATTTTGGATATAATCCAGAAAAACAAATTATTCATGATTTCAATTTTACTGCCCTTCCTGGACAAAAGATAGCAATTGTAGGGCCAACTGGTGCAGGAAAAACAACTATGGTAAATCTTCTTATGAGATTTTATGAGGTAAATTCTGGCGATATAAAAATAGATGGAGTTTCAACTAAAAAAATGAAGCGTGGATATGTTCGCTCTCTGTTTGGAATGGTACTTCAAGACACATGGCTTTTTGAAGGCACAATCAAGGAAAATATTGCATACGGAAATCCAAATGCTAGCGATGAAGAAATTATTGAAGCCTGCAAAATGGCAAATGTTCACCACTTTATCAAAACTCAGCCAAATGGCTATCAAATGATTTTAAATGAAGATTGCTCAATAAGTGCTGGTCAAAAGCAATTACTTACTATTGCAAGAGCAATGGTACAAAATGCACCTATGCTCATATTAGATGAAGCAACAAGTTCTGTTGATACAAGAACAGAAGTATTGATTCAAACTGCAATGGATAGATTGACACAAGGAAGAACAAGTTTTGTTATTGCCCACCGCCTATCAACCATTAAAAATGCAGATCAAATAATAGTTATGAAAGATGGCTCAATTGTTGAAGTTGGCAATCATAAAGAATTGCTTGCCAAAAAAGGTTTTTATGCAGACCTATATTACAGCCAATTTGAAAATGGTGAAGATTTTTAAATGCATATAACAAAAGGAGTTAAAAATGAAAGAGGAAAATAAATTACAACTGACTAATGTAAATAAATTTTATAAATTAGGCAATAAAAATACCTTTCATGCACTAACTGATATAAATGTAAACTTCAAAAAAGGCGAACTCGTATCGATAATTGGCGAAAGTGGAAGTGGAAAAAGTACACTTATGAATTTAATTGGAGGTTTAGATAGCGATTTTGAAGGAGATATAATCGCAGATGGCGTAAATTTGCGAACATTAAAAGATAAACAACTTGATAACTATCGTAAAAATAAGGTCGGATTTGTTTTTCAATCATTTAACCTCATACCTCACCTAACAATTTTAGATAATGTGACAATTGCATTAACCCTATCCAATGAAAAAGAAAGTGTTAAAGTAGAAAAAGCCACAAAACTTTTGTCTCGACTAGGTCTAGAAAAACAATTAAAGAAAAAACCTAATCAATTGAGTGGAGGTCAAAAACAACGCGTTGCGATAGCAAGAGCATTGATAAACGAACCCGAGATAATCCTTGCAGATGAGCCTACTGGTGCATTAGATAGTGGCACAACAATTCAAATATTGGATATATTAAAAGAAATAGCCGATGAAGGCAAACTCGTTATCATGGTCACCCACTCAGAAAAAGTTGCCTCTATTTCTTCAAGAGTTGTTGAGATTTCTGACGGTAAAATTGTTAGGGATGAGAAAAACAAAAATTATAAAAAAGGCAAAAAGAAAGCAAGTCAAGCCCTTGTTGAAGAAAATCAAGATAAAAATTCTAATAAAAAGTCTACAAAACAAAACCTATCTCTTTGGTCTGCACTTAGACTTTCTTTCCACAATATGTGGGCTAGCAAAACAAAAAATTTACTTATGGCGATTGGCGTTTCAATCTCAATTTTAGCCATGATTATTATGCTTTCTTTTGGCTCTGGTCTTACAGATTATATTTCTAATCTAGCCGAAGAATATAACAACCCGTACTATGTTTCTATAACAAAAAAATCTCAAAAAGGTCAAGATGGAAACGATATGATGGGTTCACCTTTCAAACCTTTATCATTTAATATCAAGGACAAAGACGAAAATAATAAGGACGAAGTTGATAGACTTATTGATCAAATAAATCAAGAATTAAGTAAAAATCAAAAGCAATTTCAAGTAGATAGAAATCAAAATCTTTCTTTTGGATTTAGCGTTATGACATTTGGCACAAACACCTCTTTTTCTTTTAAATGTGACGAAAATGGTGTTTATAATCCGGAAGGCACTCAAACCTCATCTAAAGACTTATTCTTTATCTACACAACACCTCCATATTATGAAAAGTCAAATATGATAGCCGGCGAACTTAGTGGCATGAATGAAATTTTGCTTTCTAAAGCAGCCGTAAAAGCATTAGGCTTTGAAAGCCCAGAAGAATTAGTTGAAAATAAACCAATCGTTTCTATCAATATTCCAACACTTGGAATAAATACAGATGGAATATCTAGCCAAGAACATAATTTGACAGGCAATCCAACAATATCAGGAATTATTGATGTTACAAATTTATTTGAAGGCTTTCCTGTTATGTATATTGATTACAACTATTTTTCAAAACTTGTTGAATATTCTCAAGAACTTACAGGCAAACAAATTCCTTTTGCTCCAACCTCAGTTTACATCAAAACAGATGACCCTAAAACCACAGATCTCATAACTCACTATCTAGATAGTTTAGATACCTACTCTGGAGCAGTTGAGCAACAATTTGCAGGAATGTTTAGCAGTATGCTATCTACATTTTCAATCGCACTTGCAGTTATTTCTGGAATTTCTTTGTTTGTTGCTGCAATAATGATTTTAGTTGTTTTATACATGAGTGTAAGCGAAAGAACACGCGAAATAGGTGTACTCAAATCTATAGGTGCAAGACGCAAAGATATAAAAAGAATATTTTCTACAGAAAGTTTTTTGATTGGTTTATTGAGCGGAATTGTAGGAATACTTTTGTCACTTTTAGCAGGTTTAATTTTGATTATTATATTTAATGCAACCCTTGGGCTTGCACCAATAAGTTTCCGCTGGTGGTACTTTGTTGGCGCTCTTGGAATAAGCATTTTTATATCAGTTTTATCTGGACTTTACCCTGCTTCTAAGGCTGCAAAACTTGACCCTGTAGAAAGTTTGCGACATGAATAAAATTTTTATAAAATTACTAAAAAAGGGACTTGACAGTCCCCTTTTTATATGATAGAATATGCAAGGATTAGGAGAAAAATATGACAATCAAATACATAAAAAGTTTAACAAAATATGAATTAATAAGCGATGGCAGCGTAATTTTTGGAAAGACAAATGGAAAGAAAGTTGTAGAATTTATTGCTAAAAAAGAAGACTTAGTGATAGAAGAAGGCACAACAATTATAGATAAATATGCTCTTGCAAATATTCGTCATCTAAGAAGAGTTTTTCTTCCAAGCACATTAACTGAAATCCAAGAGTTTGCATTTAGAAATTGTCTTGAACTTGAAGAAGTGCATTGCTCTTCACCTTTAGTAGATGTAAAATCTAGTGCCTTTAAAAACAATAGTAAGTTAACTACAATTGATATGAATATGAGAATCAAAAATGACGATATATTTAATGTTTATTCTGCAACAACAGCACCTAAAACATCAAAAAATCTCAAAACCTTTAAACTTGCAAATGTTGAAAATGGAGTTTTAAAAGTTGTTACTTATCATAGAGATGAACAAGGAAAAAAAGTTAATTTTGTTCAAGGTGAAACATCAACAATGGGATTTAACGAAAATACTAGAGAAGTTTTTGAACTTCCTCAACAATAAAAAGAGAGATTTATTTTAAATCTCTTTTTTTGTTTTACTACTTTTAATTGAAGTTGGTTTTTTCTTAGATAATTTGATATTATCATCTTCTTTCTTTATATTTTCTTGCATTTTTATCCCCTCAAATTTAGAAACCTCGTCTTTAACTTGTAGTTGTTCATTACTCAAAATTTCAATTTGAGAAGACTGCATATATCCTTTTGCTAGTTCACCTTCGATTGTTTTTATGCCAAGACCACATTTGGAAAACTTTCCAATGCAATAATGAATTACAAAAATAATCGAGCCTGAAAAATTGCATAAGATATCTTCCATAGTATCAGTAACAAGAGGAACTCCGTAGCCATCAATCTTTGGTCCTTGTGCAGTTTGTCCTACAAATATATCTGAAAACCACTCGCCAAGTTCCCAAATAAGTTCAATTCCAAGCGAGAAAAAGAAACAAAAAAGTATAATTGCAAAAGGTTTGATTTTGTTATAATCGGTGGCTCTTGAAATAACAAAAATTC
Source organism: uncultured Bacillota bacterium (assembly GCA_947090235.1). GTDB lineage: Bacteria > Bacillota > Clostridia > Christensenellales > UBA1242 > Caccovivens. Next base: position 3,228 of record CAMUNJ010000016.1, on the reverse strand, counting down.
CAAGCATTGCACAAAAATAACCCATTATCATATGAACAACTATATCAAGCCACGCAAATTGAACATAACCAGAAAGTAAACTCCCCCAAATACCTGCAATAATCAAATAGATTTCTATTCCAAAAAATAAAACATTAGGAATACGCGTTCTAAAAATAAGTTCAAAAAGCCAAGGTGCAAGAACTGCAAATAGCATAGTAAAACCTGCTGGCACTCTATTTCTAGGATCACCAACAACCCAAAAATAAATTGTTAATCCAATGATAATCCCAGCCAAAATGCTCATCAATGCTAAATTAATGCTCTTAAAAATCTTATCTTTTTTAGATAAATCTTTAAATTTAACCTTTGCCATAAAACCCCTTTTACTTTTTTAATTCTGCCAAATCATTTTGAAGTTTGATGTATAACTCTTGATTCTTTTGTAGTTTTGCCCTTTCGTTGTCAATCAAATGTTGAGGTGCTTTTGCAACAAAACCTTGATTTGAAAGCATTTTATTTGATCGATTAATTTCAAATTCCAAATTTTTAATTTCTTTTTCAATGCGTTCTATTTCCTTAGCATTATCAACAAGTTCTCCCATAGGAATAAAAATTGTAGCAAGAGTGCTTATAACTTTAACACACTTTTCGTCAAGTTTTTCACTTTGAAGCATGCTAATCTCTAAACCGAAACCTAGTTTTGCAATCTCTTTTAAATTACTGCTAACTAATTGACGATCGCTACCAGCCAAAACATACAAATTTGTACGCTTATTGTCTGGCACATTAAATTCGCTTCTAGCATTTCTAATGGATTTAATAGCGTCAATAACAAGAGTAAAATTGTTTTTCAAACCTTTCACAACTCCTGCTTTTGGATAAGCAGCAAGCATGATTGTTTCTTGATGATTTGGTAGTTCTTGATAAATCTTTTCTGTAATAAAAGGAATAAAAGGATGGAAAAGTTTTAACAAGTTTGTCAAAACATACAAAAGTATATTTTGAGTAGTTTGTTTTCTTTCTTGATTGTCGGCATAAAGGTCAACTTTAGCAAGTTCTATATACCAATCGCAAAATTTAGAAATAGTAAATTCAAGCAAATTTCCAATCGCTACACCAATTGTGTATTTGTCCATAGCCTTATTTACGCTCTTGATTAAATTGTCAAGTTCACTTAAAATCCACTTATCTTTTTCTGCTAATTTTAGTTTATTTAAATCATAAACTTTAATACCCTCTATATTTTGTAGAACAAATTTACTTGCATTGAAAAGTTTGTTTATAAATATTTTTGCCTCTTTTGCTTTGTCCAAACTATATTTAACATCTGTACCCATGCTCATACCGCTAATCAAACTCAAACGAAGAGCATCAGTGCCAAACTCTGCAATAACATCAAGAGGATCAATGCCGTTGCCTAAATGTTTAGACATTTTTATACCTTTTGCATCTCTAACTATTCCATTGATAACAACATCTTTGAAAGGTACTTTACCCATAAATTCAAGCCCAGAGAACACCATTTTTGAAACCCAGAATGTAATAATATCAGGGCCAGTTACAAGAGCATCTGTAGGATAATAATACTCTAAATCTTTGGTCTTATCTGGATAACCAAGTGTAGAGAAAGGCCACAAAGCAGACGAAAACCATGTGTCCAAAACATCTTTGTCTTGTTCAATATGGCTTTTACCACACTTAGGACAAACTTTAGGCTCAACTTCACTAGCGAACATATGTCCACATTCACAATAGTAAACAGGTATACGATGACCAAGCCAAATTTGACGAGAAATACACCAGTCTTGAATATTTTCAAGCCAGTTTAGATAAAACTTTTCAAAACGTTTAGGATAAAATTTAACCTCACCTTTTTTAACTGCCTCTATAGCAGGTTTAACAAGGTCTTTCATTTTAACAAACCATTGAGTTGAAATCTTAGGCTCAGTCATAGTGCCACAACGCTCACAAGTTCCAACTTGATTTTTGTATTTCTCTTTCTTTAATAAGAAACCACCCTTTTCAAGAGCCTTTTCAATAAGTGGTCTTGCTTCTATTCTATCAAGCCCAGCAAACTCACCTGCCACTTCTGTAAGTTTTCCGTCGTCACCTATACAAGAAATAATTTCAAGTTTATGACGAAGTCCTACCTCATAATCATTTGGATCGTGTGCAGGCGTAATCTTAACTGCACCAGTACCAAAACCTATTTCACAATAATCATCAGCTATAAGTTTTATCTTGCGATTTACTAAAGGTAAAATTAAATCTTTTCCTATTTGACCTTCATAACGCTTGTCTTTCGGATTAACGGCAACAGCGGTATCACCAAAAAGTGTTTCGGGACGAGTTGTTGCAACCGTCACAAATCCACTGCCATCAGCAAAAGGATATTTAATATGCCATAAAAAAGTTTGTTGCTCTTTATAAACATTCTCATTATCTGATATAGATGTTTTACAACTTGGGCAATAATTTACAACACGAGTGCCTTTATAAATAAGCCCTCTATTAAAATAATCAACAAAAACATGTTTAACAGCACGACTTAAATTATCGTCCATAGTAAAAGCAAGCCTGCTCCAATCGCAGGATACACCGAGTGCTTTAAGTTGATCGCAAATTATATTGCCATATTGACCATACCATTGCCAACCGCGTTTTAAAAACTCTTCTCTTCCAATTCCCTCTTTAGTCAAGCCCTCTTTTTTTAAGGCTCTAACCAAAACCTCCTCTGTTGCAAGAGCAGCATGGTCTGTTCCAGGAATCCAAAGTGCATTATAGCCTTGCATTCTTTTAGTTCTAATCAAAATATCTTGAACAGTATTATTCAAAGCATGTCCAATGTGAGCCTTGCCAGTCACATTTGGAGGAGGCATAACAATAGAATATTTTTTTCTATTATCTGGCTGATTAGTAAAATAACCTTTTTCAAGCCAAGTTTGATAAATTTCTCTTTCAAAATCTTGAGGATTGTAAGTTTTGTCTAGCATAGTTTTCTCCCGTTTAAATTATACATTTAAGTATAAATAAATTGCAATAAAAAAGCAAACTATTTGAATAGTTTGCAAACTTAAAATTAAAATTTTTTCTTATTTGTAATCAATTTATATTAACTATTGAATAATCATAGCAATCAAAGCGGTCATAACAAGAAGTAAAGCACAAGCCTTTAAAATAAGATATAACTTATCAGAAGTGTTGACCTTTTCAACTTTTCTAACTTTTTTAGTTATAAATCCAGCC
>CAMUNJ010000015.1 GCA_947090235.1 uncultured Bacillota bacterium | reverse complement strand
AGCAAATCCTATTATATTGAAAAAGGGGATATTTAAGGCTGTTGAAGTTGCTACAGAGGAACTTAAAAAAATATCTAAGCCGGTTGAAAACTCAAAGGCTATTGCTCAAGTTGCTTCTATCTCTGCAGGTGATGAAGAGGTTGGAACTTTGATTGCTGAGGCTATGGAAAAGGTTGGAAAAGACGGCGTTATAACTGTTGAAGAAAGCCAAACTATGAAAACCGAACTTAATATTGTAGAAGGTATGCAATTTGATAGAGGTTATTTATCTGCATATATGTCCACAAACACAGAAAAGATGATTGCAGAACTTGATAATCCTTATATTCTTATTACAGATAGAAAAATTTCTAATATACAAGAAATACTTCCTCTTTTAGAAGTAATAGTAAAAGAAGGTGCTAAACTTTTGATTATCGCTGACGAAGTAGAGGGAGAAGCACTTACTACATTGATTGTAAACAAACTTCGAGGAACATTTAACTGTGTAGCAGTAAAAGCCCCAAGTTTTGGTGATAAGCGTAAAGCCATGCTTGAAGACATTGCTATTTTGACAGGTGGACGCGTTATTAGCGAAGAACTTGGAATAGATTTAAAATCTGTTGGAATTGAATATTTAGGCAGAGCAAAAACAGTTCGAGTAGACAAAGACACAACAACAATTGTTGAAGGAGCGGGTGAAGCAGAGGTCATAAAAGGTCGTGTTGCTCAAATAAAAGAACAGATTAAGGCTACTTCAAGCGATTACGAATTAGAAAAATTGCAGGAGCGTCTTGCAAAACTTGCTGGCGGAGTTGCAGTTGTCAAAGTAGGAGCGGCTACCGAAGTTGAAATGAAGGAAAAGAAACTTCGCATTGAAGATGCTTTAGCAGCAACAAAGGCAGCTTCAGAAGAAGGTGTTGTTCCTGGTGGCGGAGTTGCACTTTTAAAGACAACAAAAGTTATTAAAGAATTGATAGAATCATTACAGGGTGATGAAAAAACAGGTGCTTCAATTATCTTGAAAGCAATTGAAGAGCCAATTCGTCAAATTGCTAAAAACGCAGGTGTTGATGGCGGTGTTGTCGTAAATAATATTTATGAAAATATTGATAAAAAGGCTTATGGTTTTGATGCTCTTAATTTAGAGTATTGCGATATGCTTGAAAGGGGAATTATTGACCCTGCAAAAGTGACACGCTCAGCACTTCAAAATGCAGCATCTGTTTCTGCAACTATGCTAACAACAGAAGCACTTGTAGTGGAGATTGAAGACAAAAAAGATTGCGGCTGTAAAACTCCAGTAGATGTATATTAATTTTTCTTTTTAAAGAAAAGAAACAAAAAACTAAAAACCATCCAATTTTTGTATATTTGCAAAATTTGGATGGTTTTATTTTTATAATCTTATTAAATTTTTTAATTATGTTGATTAGACTATATTTTGCTATTTACGCTTATTCATAACTTTATTACAGCCAGCCAGATACCAAGATTTTGGCAAAAGACCTTTTGCAAAGTAGAGTAGTTTATATTTAAAAGTCATAATATACATTGGCTTTAATTTCTTTTTATTAATCCAGCGTACTAATATTTTTGTGGCCTTTTCTAAACTCATGCGTTTGTCTTCGCGTGAATCAGTGTGAAGGGTGGAAAGTTCGATTGCTTTGCCATAGCGCTCGTTAGTTTGAAAATCTTTTAATCTATTTTTTGTAAAGTTTGTCTTTATGTCGCTTGGGCAAACTGCAGTCACTTGAATTTTGGTCTGACAAAGTTCGCAGCGTAGTGAGTCCGTCAATGCAATTATTGCACTTTTGCTTGCTCCATAAAAGGCACGATAAGGAATAGGGAAAAGTCCCATTGCAGATGCAAAATTGATTATCTTTCCTTTTTTGCCCATAAGTGGCAAGGCAAGTTGAATTGCGTTTACAGTACCAATTATATTAACATCAAAAATACTTTGAACTTTATTGATAGGGGTGAGTTCTATAGCACCAGAGCCACCAAAACCAGCACAATTTATAAGCATATCAATTCTATCAAATTTTTCTTTTATATCTTTAAAGGCTTCTTCCATTTTGGCTCTGTCTGTCACATCGCAATTAAAATCGGCTTCTGCAAGAGAGATATTATAAACTTTATCTCCTCTTTTTTGATAATATTCTTTTAATGCCATGCCCATTCCACTAGAAGCACCAGTTATAACTATATTTTGCATAAATTCCTCCAAAAAGTAAATATATTATACTAAATTTGGCAGATTGCTCAAAACAAATTTGACAAATATTTTTTAGTATGATATATTTTATTATACAAATGCAGTAAAAATTAGGAGGATATTATGAATAGCACAAAACGAGGGCTTATTATAACGGCCATTGTTATGAATTTTGTATCAATTGCTTTGAATATTTACCTTGCAATTAGAGGGATTTTAAATTTAATTGAAAATCCATATGAAGCCATGATTTGGATGTATGTTATTTATAAAATTATTGGTATATTTGCTTACATTGCAACGGCTGGACTTTTGATTTATACTATTGCAGACAATGGCGTGCATTTTAGAAGTCGAAATGGTTATTATATGACAGCAGTATTTTTGAGTTTTATTTTAAATCTTTTCTCAGTTTCATCAGTACTTTTAATTATCACATTGTTTATCTCAGATTGGGTGTGGGTCAAACCTCAAGACGATGTTTACTTTGAGAAAGATAAACATGAGGGAGAATCTTCGGAGTCAAAAGAGAGAGAAAAAGCAAGAAAAATTGAGGTTTTAAGAAAACTTAAAGAAGAGGGAAAAATCACAGAAGAGGAGTTTAACGAACAACTTTTTAAACTTTTGTAGTATTTTTGACAAAGAAAGTCACAATTCTTACAAATTCGCTAAAAAAAGTCAAGATTTGACAAAATCTTGACTTTTTAATTTGTTATTATGTTTGATAGTGTCGATTATTTTCTATTTTTGACAGCCGATGCCTCTCTTTTTTCTTTAAAAAAACTCGTTAAGAGATTTGAACATCTTTCTTGATACTCCTCTAAATGCTCAAATTCTACCTTATGATTTAGTCTTTTTGAAGAAAAAATCTTTTGGCAAAGTTCGTCATTAGAAGTTTTTTCTTTTTCTCCAATAAATACTTTTTTGATTCTTGCGTTGCAAATTGCACCTGCACACATAGGGCAAGGCTCAAGCGTTACAAAAAGTTCGCAATCCTCTAATCTCCAGGATTTTAGGCGTTTGCAGCCTTTTTGTATAACATTGATTTCTGCATGAGAAGTTGCATTTTGTTTGCTTTCGCGTTTGTTATAACTTTTTGCTATCACTTTTTCTTTATATACCAAAACAGCCCCAATAGGGACTTCTCCTTTTGCTTTTGCTTTTTCTGCCATTGTTATAGCAAGTTCCATAAATTTGTTCATAAATATAATATAAATTTTAAATTTGGAAAAGTAAAGTTTTTTCTTGTTTTTTTTCGAAAAAAGTTTTATACTTGCATCATGGAAAACAAAAGAGAACAAAATCAAATAAACAACAAAACATTTGACAAACGAAATTTTTACACTAATGATGATAGTGGAAAGGTTTTTATTTTCGCTATATTATTGCCTTACATAATCACATTTGTTTTATATTTTGTGTGTGGCTTTATAGAAACGGGTTTAAAATTAGAGTCTGGGGCTATAACAGGACATGTAGGCTTTTTGATTCCTGTTTCTATACTTACACAACTTTCATTTGTAGCGATATTTTTATTGTATAACAAAATGTTTGGTATTACATATAAAGCGTCAACCATAACAAACAAGCCAAAATGGCAGGATATATTGATTGCAATTTTAGTTGCATGTGTTTCTTTATTTGGATTGTATATGTTTGCAAATTGCCAAGATGCGTTTTTAAAATATGTTATCAAATATCCAATAAACGAAGGGCTAATTGGTATTCCGCTTTCTAACTTTGGATGGTTTATCCTAAATCTACTTGTTTTAGGTATTTTGCCTGCAGTTTGCGAAGAACTTATGTTTAGAGGAGTTGTCTTACAAGGTTTCAGAAAAAATTTTAGCGATAAAATTGCTATAGTAGTTTCTGCATTGATGTTTGCTTTGTTCCATTCAAATTTACAACAACTGATATATCCTTTTATATTAGGGTTAATTTTAGGCTGGATTGCTATTAGAAGTGGCAGTTTGATAATTTCTATGATAGTACATTTAACCAACAATTGTATTGTTATTTTAATTGCATATATAAACAAACCATTTTTAAATTTTCAAAATGTTTGGTGGTACTATCTTTTGGCATTTGGTTTGATTATTATAACAGGCTTAATAATTTTTATTATTGACAAATTTTACTTCAAAAGAAAAAATAATAACGATATAGAAAAAGAAAAGGTTATAAAAATTTCACCTTTTGTATGGGTTGGTATTGGTGTTAGCGTTATTTTATTAGTTCTAGATACGATTATGCGATATTTGGGGTAAAAACTATAATTTTTTATGAGGGGACTTAATACAATAAACTATGAAAAAAAATAACTCTAAAAATACTCTATCAGTTCGAAATAAGGTGTCACAAGCGGCATATGGCACATACTTTTTGGTTGCTTTATTATTTATTACTTGGCGTATGCTTTTAAGTTTTGGGGTTCTTGATTTTATTCCAGAGTTAGCTCGAAGCATAATCTCTTCTATTTTTATACAAATAGTTTTAATGTTTTCTGTAACATTATTTATGTTTTCAGGATTATTAAAAAGAAAGCCAAAGGAAGGGCTTAAGTTTTTTGGTTACAAAAAAATTACTAAAAAAGCATGGCTAATTGCAATTTTATTGGGAGTTATTGTATTTTTCTTAAATTCTTATATCGCATCTTTCTTTGCTAATATTTTAGAATTTTTAGGCTTTAGAAGTGGTGGAGAAATGCCTACAAGTTATCCATGGTGGCTATTTATACTCAACATTTTCTTGACCGCTCTTCTTCCTGCAGTTTGCGAAGAAACTGCACATCGTGGACTTTTGATGAGGGGCAGTTTATGCTTTGGCTCTACAAGGGCTATCATCATTTCATCTTTAATGTTTGGACTTATGCATATGAACATTCAACAAGTGTTTTATGCAAGCATAATTGGTTTTTATCTAGGTTTTCTTGCCATTCATAGTGATTCTATTTATCCAAGTATAGTTGTACATTTTATGAATAATGCTTTGAGTACTTTGATGACATTTTCGCTAGTAAATAATTTTGGGTTTGGCAATTTGATAAATAAAGTGACAAGTATTTCAAGTCAAAATGTTGTAATAGGTGTTTTATTTAATGTTGTGTTTATTGCAGTTTTGATTATTGGATTAATTTATTTTACTAAAAAACTTATACATGAAACATCGGAGGCTCGTATAAAAGACTTGCAATCGCATATTTACAACGACCTTGTAAAGCAAGAATATATGGAAAACATTTCTCAAAGCAAGAGAGCAATAAAAGGCGAGGTGAGTGAAAAAACCGAAGAAATTTTTGTTGATGTTGAGGAGATGTTTTTAGATAAAAATATTCAACTTGGATATATGACGACAATTGATAAACAAATGCTAAAAGACGAAAAAAGATACAAACCTGATTTAATATCTGTATTATCATTGACTCTGTCTTTTGTAGTTGGAATTTGTGCTACAATATTTACACTTGTTTGGGGGTTGATGATATGATGACGATAAATATAGTTTGTGTTGGAAACTTGAAGGAAAAATTTTGGAGGGAGGCATGTGAGGAATATCAAAAGCGACTTTCAAGATTTTGTAAAATCAAAATATTAGAACTTCAAGAACAAAATAATTTATCAAATCAAAAAACATTGCAAAAGGAGGGCGAGGATATCTTGAAGCATATTTCTGGCAAGCCAATTTTGCTTGCTATAGAAGGGAAGCAACTCTCTAGCGAGGAATTTGCTGAAAAACTTGAAAACGAAGCCTTAACTTGTAGTGAAATTACCTTTATTATTGGCTCATCTTGTGGAGTTAGTCAAGAAGTAAAAAATTATGTAAAAGATAAGATTTCTTTTGGCAAGGCAACATTCCCGCATAATCTTGCTAGGGTTATGCTTTTAGAGCAAGTTTACAGAGCATATATGATAAATAATGGCTCTACTTATCATAAGTAAGCCATTATTTTTTATCTATTATATTTTTCCCATTTTTATAAGCATAGTTTATTGATTTTTGGTGATTGATATCACTCATTTGGGTTGAGTGAGATTTTGAGTTATAAAAGTGCAAACAATAATGACTTTCATTTTCGTTGTTGACTATTCTTCCACTCAAACTTGCGGCAGTCCAAACATTTGGTAATATTTCTATAATAACAGGGCGTTTTTGATTCGCCTCATATCCAAAAAGCGTTTCAATGATTTGTTTATCTTCTGCTTGGCTGGGAGAAATATCTGCATGAAGAGAGCCGCCTATGCGAGAAACATTAAATTCTACCTTTGTTCTAACATCTATAATTTTCATTGCACTATTATATGGCATAATTGAGTTTACACATTCAAACCAATCCAATTTTGTTAAGACGGCAGTTGTTTGTGGAGGGGTTGAATTACTATAATCTTCATTTTCATTTTTATCACCTATTTTTGCAATGTCGTTGTGGCTTAGGTTATAAGAGCCAGAATAGAATGTTGGATATGGCAAAAGTGTGAGGAAAATTCCACACGCAATCAAACTTATAAATATATAAAATGCTAGATTTCTTTGCATATATCCTCTCGATTGTATCAAATTTTTGTTGTAGTTAATATTTATTATTAATGGCTTTTAATCTTTGATTTCTTCGTCAAGAAGACCATGAGAAGTATGTTCTTCCTCAGGTGGTGCAAAACTTTCAAGACTATTTCCAAAGTGAGATTCGTCATCAAAATTAGGAGTATTTTCGTGTGAAGATTCGATATTAGCTTGTGGCTTTGCTTGTTTATTGCCAATTTTTGAAATCTGTTTTTGAAGGTCTTTTTTGTTGCGTCTAGAAAAAACAGCGATTGTTCCTTTGCCTTTTATCAACTTTACAACAAGCATAACGCAGGCTGCGCCTATAATTATATAAATAAGTCGAGAAAATACGCTTCCTTGATAACCAAAAATACCTGCAACAAAGTCGTATTGTAAAAGCCCAATCAAAAGCCAGTTTATAGAGCCTAAAATTGTTAGAATAAATGCGATAATTGTGACCATAATACCTCCTATGACAAAAATATTTTAAAAATAAATTTAAACAAAATTTATATAAAAACCTTTATTTTTCAAGCAAAATAAGTGTTTTATAGTACTTTTGTCAAAAATATTATGTTCAAGCAATATAAACATATTTATAAAATTATCATAATTTTGTTTGACTTAATTGTTTTTTTAGGCTAAAATAAAGCGGAATTTAAAAAGGACCAAAAGGAGAGGACTATGGAAAAACATTATTTGACACCGGAAGGAAAAAAACAACTTGAGGAAAAACTTGCTCATTATAAAACAGTTTTAAGACCTGAGGTTGTAAAAGAAATTGGTGCAGCAAGAGAATATGGTGACCTTTCTGAAAACAGCGAATATGAGGCAGCAAAAGATAAACAAGCACTTATAGAAGCAGAAATCAGTGAAATGGAAGATATTTTATTAAATTGCGAAGTTATCAAGAAAAAGGATGTAGATACAGAATCGGTTTCTATCGGTTGCAGTGTAACACTTTATGATGAAGAATTTGACGAAGAAGTAACATACAAAATTTTAGGTTCAACTGAAAGTGACCCTAAAAATGGCATTATCTCAAATCTTTCACCTGTAGGAGCGGCTTTACTGGGACATAAAAAAGGTGATGTTGTATCTGTTCATATGCAAACTGGCACTGTTCAATACAAAGTTTTAGATATAAAAATGTAAGCAGGTTGCTTACATTTTTTTAATATATCTAAAAAATAGTTGTATTTTTTTTTAAATCATGATATTATATCAATAGGAAATATTTTTAAAGTATAACTACAAACTAATAAAAAGGGCGATTTTAATTTATGATGTTTAAAAATACTTTTAGGCTTTTTTGTGCTAACTTCGACAAAGTCTGGAAATATCTTGTTTATCAACTCCTTTGTTGGGGTATAGTTTTTGCACTTATCGCTCCTTTCTATAATGTTATTTCTTCATCAGTTGTTGGTGCGTGGGAAAGTCAAAACCTAAGTTCATTTTTCTCGACAGGCACTTTTTATGGAATAAATCTTTTGCAGGCATTTTCTAGTGTTGTTAATGCAATTATTGTTTTCTTTCAACTGATGTTTACTGCCAACTTATTTTGTGGCATTTATTTCCTTGTTATAATGGTTTTGGTTAGACCAATTTTGACGGGTGTTGGTCGCTATACTATCTGTGAAATGATGTATGGCTATATGTCATCTTGTTCAAAAACTTCTTTTACAGGACGACTTCTTGGTACTCTCAAAAAATCTTTGCCTTATGCTTGTATAAGAACATTGTATAGTATTGTTTTTGATGGACTTATAATTTTATCTTTCTATGGACTTACAAGAGTGACAGAAGAGTGGTTTGTTTATGTTCTTCCTATAGCCATAGTTTTGCTTCCTGCAATTTTCTTGGCATTTAAAGAAACATTTATTGCGGGATGGGCTCCTGCTATGATAGTTTTTGATGACAATGTATTTTCTTCTTACAAAAAGGGAATGATTGCAATACTTCGTAGAGGTGGCAAAGTTTATTCAACAGCCTTTGTTATCTTTGTTTTAGTTTTAGTGCTTGCAATGATAATTGGTTTGTATTCGCTTATTATTATCCTTCCTTGTATATTCCCATTATTGAATATATTTGAAATGGTGGCATTTTTCTCAAGCCAAGGAATGCGTTTTTATGTAGATGCTGATACAATCAAGTCACCAAAAAAACTTGAAGAAATAGATAAAATAGAAAAAGCAAAATATCTTTTATAACTAAAACCAAAACTTTTTTGTGATAATTTTTTTGCTGTAAAAAAACGAGGGATTTACATATTTTTTTAAAAGGAGAATAATAAAATTGAATTCTAAAGTAAAAATCACCTTTTTGGGCGGTGTAGGTGAAATCGGAAAAAACATGACCGCTATTGAATATAACGATGAAATTATTGTTATAGATGCAGGTTTAACATTCCCTGGAGACGATCTTCCTGGTATAGATATTGTTATTCCAGATATATCTTATTTGGAGGCTAATAAAGAGAAAATAAAAGCCCTGATAATTACACATGGACATGAAGATCATATTGGTGCAATGCCTTTTGTTCTTTCTAGTTTAAAAGTGCCTGTATATGGCTCTAGGCTTACTCTTGCTTTGATTGAAAATAAATTGAAAGAACATCCTAATGTTAAGTTTAAGGGTGTGATAGTTAAGCCAAAAAATATTTTAAAGATTGGGTCTTTTACTGTTGAATTTATAAAAGTTAGTCATTCTATTGCTGGCTCACTTGCTCTTTGCATAGGCACTCCAGCAGGTAATATTGTACACACTGGCGACTTTAAAATTGACTATGAGCCTATTGACGGAACAATCACAGATCTTACTAGATTTGGCGAACTTGGCAAAAAAGGTGTTAATCTTCTTCTTTGCGAAAGCACAAATGTTTGTCGTAAAGGCTATTCAATGAGTGAAAAATCTGTTGGGCGTGCACTTGAAGAGATATTTAAAAATCATACAGAGCAAAGAATTATCGTTGCAACATTTGCTTCCAACATACACAGAATGCAGCAAATTATGGATCTTGCCGAAAAATACAAACGCAAGATTGCTTTTACTGGAAGAAGTATGGTGAATGTTAGTGAAGTTGCCATGAAGGTTGGAGAACTTTCTTTTAACAGAGAGAATATCGTAGACATAGAAAAAGTTGACAAAATGGCAGATAAGGAAGTTTGTATTTTGACAACAGGAAGCCAAGGCGAGCCAATGAGTGCATTGACACGCATGGCAGCAGGGGAATTTAAAGCATTTAAACTTAGACAAAATGATTTAGTTATTTTGTCTGCTTCACCAATCCCTGGCAATGAAAAAATTGTGTATAATGTTATCAATGCCTTATATAAACTTGGTGCAGATGTAATTTATGACGAACTTGCAGATGTTCATGTTTCTGGACATGCTTGTCAGGAAGAATTGAAACTTATTCATAGTCTTGTTAAGCCTAAATTTTTTATCCCTGTGCATGGAGAATACAGGCATCTTAAAACTCATAAGGAACTTGCTATGGGACTTGGAATGGAAGGGCGTAATATCGTTTTGCCTAGTTTAGGAATGCAAGTAGAACTTACTCCAAATTCAATAAAAGAGGCGGGGTTTGTTACTGCTGGACAAAGACTTGTTGATGGAATTGGCATTGGCGATATGGATTCTAATGTTCTCAAGGAAAGAAAACAACTTTCTGAAGATGGCATTTGTGTTGTGGTTGTTTCTTTGAATAATATCAAAGGTGAAATCACTTCTGATCCATTTATTATTACAAGAGGTGTTGTATATGCAGATGAACAAGAAAGTTTTGTTCAGGATGCAAAAGCAAGCGTGATTGCTTCACTAAAAGAGTCTGACCTTCGTGGAATGGAACCTTCTGTTATTAAATCTTCAATTAGACGCAACATTTCAAATTTTATTTTTAAAAGAACTAAGCGTCGTCCTATGATAATAACAATTGTTACATTGGATTAATTTTAAGTATACGGAGAATTTGTGAATAAAGAATTTTTGCAGGAACTAAAAAATTATGCTATTGAAAAACGCGTACCTATCATTCGTGATAAAAGTGCGTTTTTTTTGCAAGAACAAATCAAATCTTCAAATGCTCAATATATTCTTGAAATAGGAACGGCTATAGGATATTCTACATGCCTAATTTATGATATAAATCCTAATGCAAAGGTGACGACTATTGAATTGAAAGAACAGTCGTATAATACAGCATTAAAAACCTTTAAAGAAATGGGGATTTCAGACAAGATTGAGGCTATCAATGGCGATGCAATGATAATTTTGCAAGATTTATCAAAACAAAACAGAAAGTTTGATTTTATTTTTCTTGATGGGCCAAAGGGGCAATATTATAGATATCTTCCTTTTTGTAAACAGATGTTGAGTAAAGGGGGAATTATATTTGCGGACAATGTTTATCTTCATGGAATGGTTTTACAACAAGAGCCTATAAAGCATAAACATAGAGCAATGGTCAATAATTTACGAAAATATCTCTATCAAATAACCCATGATGAAGAACTTGAAACAACTATTTATGACCTAGAAGATGGGATTGCAATAACTAAGAAAAGATAAGTTTTTCGTCAATATTTCTATATATTAGACATAAAATTTTATAATTCGACAAAAAGCGATACCTAAAGATATCACTTTTTTATATTATATTTACTCAAAAAAGTAGATTTTTCTTAAAATTGACTCTTGAAATTTGTTGGTTTATGTGCTATACTCAAAATATAAACAATGAGGGAATTATGAAAAAGAAAAATAAAAATAATTATATTAAAAAATTACATGCTAACAAATATCCAAACAAGCGTAAGGCTGTTTGCAAAGGGCAACTCCGTGAAAATCCAAGCAGGAATAAAAAAGTAACATATAAAGTTGAGGGAGATATAAACGAAGGGTATCTTTCTGGGAAATTGAGAAATATTACTTTTGCTTATTATTCTGCAGATGGAGAAAAATTTGTAGAAACTTGTATATATGTTCCAAGAAATTCTGATAATGTAGATGTTATTCCTGTTTTATTTACCGAAAAAATGTATCAATTATATAAGCCTCAATTATACAATGGCAGGGTGACTCTTATTGGTAGTTTTAGGTCTGAAAAAAGACTTGTAAATAACCAGAGAACTATATTCCACTATTTTAGGCCTCATAGTATTGATTTTGATGATAAAAAATACAAACAACGCAACAATTCATTGCATTTATGCGGGACTATTAGTCAACAACCTATTATGAAAGAAATGAAAGAAAATAATATCTACTATTTTAAATTAGCCGTTAATGCTCCAAATCTTAACAATTATATTCCTGTTTATGCAAGAGCAAGAACAGAGGCTGGTCAAATTGTAAAAAATCTTCAAGTTGGAGATAGAATAGAAATATTAGGTCGTGCTCAATCAAGACAATATCACATAGGCCAAGAAAAATTTACAACTGTAAAAGAAGTTTCTATAGGCAAAGTAAATAGCGTTGAATATTTAGATACCAATTGTAAAATAGTTTACAATAATGAAGAAGAATAAAAAATGTCATATTTTATGGCATTTTTTTATGTCAATTTTTTATCATTGCACATATAAGATTTTAAAGGAGTCGTGTATGGTAAAATATTTTAAAAAGGGAACTTTTAATCTTGAAGATATCAACAAGGCATATATTGTTGGATGTGCTAATGGTGAAATTTTGAAATTTAGAAATAATGCAGGTCAAATTTTAG